>JAWOBD010000080.1:0-14256 GCA_046498175.1 Dehalococcoidales bacterium
GGAAGCTGGTACTGGGGGGTGTGCTCATACCCTTCGATATGGGGCTTGAGGGATGGAGCGATGCCGACGTGCTCACCCATGCCGTAATGGATGCCCTGCTCGGAGCCGCATCCCTGGGAGACATCGGCAGCTATTTCCCGCCCGGAGATACGGAGTTTGAGGGTGTGTCCAGCCTTATCCTGCTGGAAAGGGTGCGGGAGGAGCTGGCGGGTTATGGGTGGAAAGCAGGCAATATCGATACCATCATTATTGCCGGAGAGCCTGTGCTGGGTAATTATGTTGAGGCGATGCGATGCAATCTAAGTGAGGTGCTCGGTATCGACCCCGGCCGGTTGAGCATCAAGGCGTGCAGTTCAAACCGGCTGGGATTTACCGGAAGAGGGGAGGGTATCGAGGCGAGGGCGGTGGCCCTGATAGAGAAGATAGCCGTTTAGGTGTTGTTTAAGTGGTAAAAACGTTAATAAATCCTTGTCGGGCCGGATTTGTCCGGGCGGGATTATTGAAGGGGGAAAAGTGAAGGTATTTAATACCCTTTCCGGGAAAAAGGAAGAGTTTGAGCCTCAGGGTGATGAGGTCAGGATGTATGTGTGCGGGGTAACACCCTATGACGATAGTCATATCGGACATGCTATGAGCTATGTCATCTTCGATGTCATCCGGCGTTATCTTTATTTTAGGGGTTACCGGGTAAAGTACGTACAGAACATCACCGATATCGATGATAAACTTATCGACCGTGCGCTAAAGTACTATAGCTCCGTAAGTGAGCTTGCGGAAAGGTTTACAGAGAGCTACTTCGAGGATATGGATGCCCTGAATGTTGGCCGCGCTGATGTCTATCCCCGGGCTACCGGAGAGATAGAAAAGATAATCGAGGTTATCGGAGGGCTGATAGATAGGGGGTATGCCTATCCCTCTGCTGGCAGCGTCTATTTTCGGGTAGGCAGTGTTCCTGATTACGGGAAGCTTTCTCACCGCAGTCTGAAATCGATGGCGTCCGGGTGCAACGTGGAGTTCGGCAGAGAGAAGGAACACCCACTGGACTTTGTCCTCTGGAAGGCAGCCAAGCCCGACGAGCCGTGGTGGGATAGTCCCTGGGGTAGGGGCAGACCTGGATGGCATATTGAGTGCAGTGCCATGGCTTTGAAATACCTCGGGGATACAATTGATATCCATGGTGGTGGGCAGGACCTGGTTTTCCCACACCACGAGAATGAGATCGCACAGTCGGAGGGATTTACCGGTAAGAAGCCCTTTGTGAAATACTGGTTGCATAACGGGATGGTGCAGTTTGGCGAGGAGAAAATGAGTAAGTCGCTGGGCAACTTGATAACCATCAAAGAGGCCCTTGCCGGTTATAGCGCCGATGCTGTCCGTATTTTTATCCTTAATTCTCATTACCGGAGCCCCCTTACCTACCTGGAGGAGTCCTTTGAAGTGGCGGAAAAGGCTGCAGACAGGTTGCGCCAGGCGGCACGGAGTGATTCGGGAGGCGACCAGGGCGAAGGCCAGATAGATGTTGACTCCTATCGCAGCCAGTTTATCGCTGCCATGGACGATGACTTCAATACGGCCAGGGCTCTTGCGGCACTTTTTGATCTGGCCCGTGAGATTAACCGTGCTGCCGAGTCGGGCTGCCGGGTTACACCGGCGCAGGAGGTACTTCTAGAACTGTCCGATATACTGGGACTGACGTTGAAACCGCTGGAAAAACCTGCCGTTGATGCCGGGCTGCTGGCAAGAGTCAGGGAAGAAGTTTACCGGGAGCTTGGACGACCTGTTGATAGCGGGGCTGTACAGACAGCGGAAGAGATAGTGGAGGAACTGATCCAGGTTCGCAGTGAGCTCCGCAAAGCCAGGAAATGGCAAACTGCCGATATGATACGTGACAGGCTCGATGAAGCCGGGGTTTATCTGGAGGATACTCCCGTGGCAACGATACCCAGATATAGGCGGTAGGTATCCAATGAGTGATATCGGTATCATCGTAATGGGAGTGGTTGTGCTGGCGGTAATGGGCATCGGGTGCCGGGGGTTTTTTACCAATGCCGATATTCATCTGGCCCTGCGGGTGGTGGTTGGTGCCATAGGAGCAGGAGTGCTGGTTCTGGTGATAAAGACGGCCCGTTCCAGGTTGAGAAAAAGTAAAGAAAGAGAAGATAATCACCGTCTTGAGCGGTGACTGCCGGGGCATTACGGCAGGGGTTGCCTGTTCTGCCGTTATCTTCATAACATGGCTTGAGGTTCTACTTCCCCGGTGTCGTCGTCCCGGGAAACCATTTTGCTCGCGGGCAGAAAAAGCGATGCCACCAGGCTGCCTGCGAAGACACCGGCCAGGGTGTAAAAGGTAATCCTCATAGAATTGTCGGCCGCGTTTATGCCGATGGTCTCCAGTTCTTCAACGTATCTGTCCGGGTAATTTTCTATTTTCCCCTTCAGCTTGGTTTCGAATTCATCGAATTTCATCCGCCGGCTGCTCTCCGTTATCCATATCGTCAAATCATCCTTGTCTTTCCGTGGCAGGCTGGCGCTGTCATCGATACCTCCCACTATGCCGGAGAGGAATGAGCTCAGCATGACGGCGCCGACTGCAGCGGTGCCGATGGAGCGGCCCAGATTGAGAAATGTGGCATAGAGTCCTGAGGCTTCGTCGGTCTCACTGGACCTGGCAAAGGATAGGGTAATGTTTCCTATCTGGGACAGGGCAAGGCCAAGACCGGTACCTATAAGGACCAGTCCCGGCGTCAGGCTGGTCATCGACATATCGGGGTGGAAGGAATCTGCCATGATGAAGGCACCAACAATCATCAGGACTATCCCGGCGATAATCAGGTATTTAATCGGGATACGATTTATCAGCCGGGCAGTGACAAAACTCATTGCCAGCATTGACAGGGTCAGCGGTATCACAGTCAGCCCCGTCTGGAAGGCATTGAGGTGAAGTATTGTCTGCAGGAAAAAGGGAACGGCAAAGAGTATTGCACCGATCGTCATCTGCATGATAAAGTTCGTTGACGTTCCGCAGATGAAATATCGGTTTCTGAAAAGGGAGGTCGGTACCAGCGGGTCATTTCCTTTCTTTTCCTGTTTTCTTAACCAGAAAACGAATGAGGCCAGGAGAACTCCCCCTGCAATCATCATTAGCGGTGCGATGGATATGCCGAGCGGCGCGATTTTATGGCTGCCTATTACCAGTGGCTTTGTTGCCTGCCACCATCCGTAGGTATTGGCGCTGATTATGCCGACTACCAGCGAGACCAGTCCCGTGGTACATAGTGCGATACCACCGATGTCCAGCCCCGGCCGCTTGCCGCTTGGCTCATGGGGGGCGAGTATTCTGGAGAAAATGAGTACTGCTGCCATGATGAATGCCTCCATACCGAATGCCCATCGCCAGGAAGCGTACGTTGTGAAAAGGCCGCCGACGATGGGTCCGATGGCGGCCCCGCCGACCAGGATGGCGGCATAAACGGCGAAAGCCCTTACCCGTTCTTTGCCACCGTAGGTTGTCATCAGACAGGAAAGTATTGTCGGCATCATTAAAGATGCACCGATGCCCTCGATGACGGACCAGCCTAGGGTAAGCATCAGCATATTACTGCTCAACGCTGCCGTTATGGTTCCTGTGGTGTAAAGGATTACGCCGGTGATAAAGATGCGCTTCGTTCCGTATATGCGGGCCATCTTGGCGCCGGTAATCATACCCGCCGCCATAACCAGTGAGTAGATGGCTATCGCCATCTGAATGTGTTGAATATCAGTATGCAGGTCCCGGGATAGTGCTGTAATGGCGACGTTCATCATGGTGGTATCGAGCGTGATGACGAATATTGCCAGGGAAAGCACTATCAGTACATACCACCGGCGCATAATGATTCTCCTTGCTGAATTTATCTTGATAGAACTTGCGCTGGTTCCTTGTATTGAGCCAATAAATGCCTTTTTGGCCGGGTGCTTTATATCGGGGAACTTGGATACTCAGATTAGACGTATCATATAGCCTGGAAATCGTTTAGTCAACCAGTCGGTCACTATGGATTTGATGTTTTTTAACCCCCTGGGTTATCATTTTTGTGGCTGATGAAGACAGATAACGGGGGTAAAAATATGGACAAGATGCTGGTTACTACTACTGATTCTGTGTCCGGAAAGTCCGTGGTGAAGACAATCGGCTTGGTCAAGGGTAATACCATCCGTGCCAGGCACGTCGGCAGGGATGTAATGGCCTGGGGCAAGAGCATTGTGGGGGGAGAGATAAAAGATTATACCGGGATGATGTCGGAGGCAAGGGAGGAGGCGATCGAGCGAATGATAGCGGATGCCGGGGCGAAGGGGGCCAACGCTGTTATCGGCGTCCGACTGACTACATCGATGATAATGCAGAATGCCTCGGAAGTGCTTGCCTACGGAACTGCTGTAGTTCTGGAGTAGAGGCAGAGTTGAAAGACAGTTTTATTCTTGAAATATTAAGCCGACTGCCAAATGCCCCGGGGGTATATCTGATGAAGAATACCGCCGGGAATATCATCTACGTGGGCAAGGCAGCCAGCCTGCACAAGCGGGTAAAATCATATTTTTCGTTAGGGAAGAAGCTATCTTCCAAAGCGCAGTGTATGGGGCGCGATATCGCTGATATCGATTTCTTTGTTACTTCATCGGAGCAGGAAGCACTTATCCTGGAGCTCAACCTCATCAAACGATACCGGCCCCGTTATAACGTCAGTCTCAAGGACGACAAGAGCTTCCCCTACCTCAAAGTTGATATGGATAGCGAATGGCCCCGGATATACGTTACCCGCCGCTTGGAAGAGGATGGCGGTCGTTATTTCGGTCCCTTCACCAGTGCCCGTTCGGTGAGGCAGACGCTACAGGTAATCAGGGAAATTTTTCCCGTTCGCTCCTGTAAAAAACAACTCACCGGCACCAATACCCGTCCCTGCCTCAAGTATTACATAAAGCGTTGCCCGGGGCCATGTATCGGTGCTGTGAGCAAAGAGGAGTATGCCGGTGTTATCCGGCAGATAGTGCTGTTCCTGGAAGGAAAGCAGGAAAGGGTTATCCGTGAGGTTGAAGCCCGTATGAAGGAGGCTTCCGGGAAACTGGACTTCGAAAAGGCTGCCCTGCTCCGGGACCGAATCCGGGCGGTCAGGGAGGTTATCGAGGCGCAGAAGCTGGCGGCCAGAGTAAGCGGTGAGCAGGATGTGATTGCCTTTGCCGGGGATAAAGACAAGGCATATACACAGGTTTTCTTTATACGGGGCGGTCGTCTGGTGGGGCGGGAGAGTTTTGTACTGGAGGGCACTCGTTTTGAGGAGCCATCACGTATCATGACCAGCTTCATAGAACAGTTCTATCATGCCGCTTCCGGTATACCCCCCCTGCTCCTGTTGCAGCATCCTCCAGAGGACAGGGATTTTATCCAGAACTGGTTGCGGTCGAAAAGAGGGGGTCAGGTCCGGATTTATGTACCGCGGCGTGGTAGCAGAAAAGCTCTGGTTGATACTGTTGCCGAGAATGCCTGCCAGGGGCTGGAACAGATGAAGATCAGGCAAATGGCGGCTCCCAGAGTTATTGAATCCGCTCTTGAAGAGATAAAGAGTGAATTCAACCTGCGCTGCCCGCCGTTACGCCTGGAGGGATACGATATTTCCGATATTCAGGGCAGGATGGCGGTGGGTAGCCTGGTGGTCTTTGAGCAGGGAAGACCGAAAACCACTGCTTACCGGCGCTTCCGAATTAAGACTGTTCCCGGAGCCGATGATTATGCCATGCTTGCCGAGGTAATCAGCCGTCGCTTCAAGCGTTTGGGCGGGTCTTCTGGTGACTGGGCCGTTATGCCGGACCTGATATTGATCGATGGTGGCAGGGGTCAGCTCAATGCTGCCCTTGGTGCGATAGAAAGAGCAGGAGTGGGGCCTTTGCCGGTAGTGAGTATCGCCAAAGAAAACGAGGCGGTATTTATTCCTGGCAGGAGTGAGCCGGTAGTGCTGCCCGGAAACTCGGCGGGGCTACAGCTGCTGGAACGTGTCCGGGATGAGGCACACCGTTTTGCCATTGGTTACCACCGCAGGTTACGCAGCCGTAACAGTATGGCCTCGGCCCTGGATGAGATTTCCGGTATCGGCGTGCGGAGACGCCGGGCATTGCTGCGCCGGTTCGGTTCCATTGCTGGCGTCCGCAGGGCATCCGTTGAGGATCTGGCTGCCGTTTACAATATGAACCGGGAACTGGCGAAAAGAGTAAAGGAGCAGCTATAAAGAATGCCGGCCAATCTGCCACCACAGTATTTTGAGGCTGAGAAGAGGTTCCGGTCTGCAAAAAACCCTGAAGATAAGGTGATGGCCCTTGAGGAAATGCTGGCAATTATGCCCAAGCACAAGGGCACCGATCACCTCAAGGCTGAGCTCAGGCGCAGGATAGCCAAACTGACCCAGGAGGCGGAAAAGAAATCCGGGGTAAAAAGGGCCTCGATGCTGATCGAGAAAGAGGGTGCCGCCCAGGTTGTCATTGTTGGTTTTCCCAACAGCGGTAAATCACGGCTGGTTGGCAGCACAACCAAGGCAGCGCCGCAGGTGGCTGATTATCCCTTCACCACCTATAATGCCATCCCGGGAATGATGGAGTTCGAAAATATCCAGATACAATTGGTGGATACTCCGCCCTTCAGCGAACAGCCCGTCGAGTGGTGGATGCGTCACCTCCTGGTACGTGCTGATGCTGTGATTTTGTTGATAGACCTGGCCGGTGAACCTCTGGTCCAGATGGAGGAAATTGTCCGCAAACTTGGTAAAATGCGGGTGGGGTTAATAGGGGGGAATCTGGAAAACGGGGATGAAACCATTATCTATCACAAGAGGGCCATGGTAGTGGCCAACAAGGTGGATCTGGAAGGGAGCGGGGATAAATATCTGTGGCTGAAGGAGAAGTTGCCCGGTACGTTACCGATTATCTCAGTATCGGCCAGTACCGGTATCGGGCTGGAAGAACTGCGCTGCCAGGTATACCGGATGCTGGATATTATCCGCGTTTATACCAAGGCTCCTGGCCATAAGCCGGAGCTTGATGACCCCATAGTGATTGCCCGGGGAAGCACCCTTGCTGATGCTGCCGAAGCGGTACACAAGGACTTCCGGGCCAATCTCAAGTACGCTCGTATCTGGGGTTCGGGGAAGCACGACGGGGTGATGGCCAAGCGGAACCATGTTCTTGAGGATGGCGATATCATAGAACTCCATCTGTGAATTCACCTTCTCAAGGCAAATTATATTTATTCGGTAGCGGTATTTTACTGTAACGTGTGGTTCTAGTATAATGGCTGGTGACAGGGGGGGTGCGTAAAATGAGTTTGCTTACCACAGTAATAGGTAGCTATCCCTTTAGCTATGACGAGCTGGGCAAGGAGGCCGTGGTCAGGTCGGTACAGGACCAGCTTGATGCCGGTGTTGACCTGGTCACCGATGGCCAAACCAGATACGATATGATAGGTTACTTTGCGCAGGCTATAGACGGTTATGCCTATGATAGGGCCAGCTCCCGGGGGGTGATCCGGGGAAAGATAGGCAAGGGAGACCCCGATATATTTCTACAGGACCTTGAAGTGACCCGTAGTATGGCAGAGCGTGTAAAAGGGAACATCACCGGACCGGTTACTCTGGTATTTTCCTCATCCATTGAGGGACACTACCGGGGTTTTCACGACCGGGAGGTCTATTTTGATACGGCCAGGGCACTCTTGGATATTGCCCTTGACCTGCAGAGAAACGGTGTAGAGTGGATACAGATTGATGAACCATTCCTTTCCGTTGGTGCTCCTATGGATATCGCCCGTGAAGCAGTAGAGATTGTAGCCCGGGGGCTGAATGTCCCGGTAGCATTGCACGTTTGCGGCAATGTCAATCTTATATTCCGGGATATGCTGGAGTGGGAAGGTATCAGGATGCTTTCCCATGCCTTTATGGGGGATGGAAGCCTCGAAATACTTGATTACCCCGAGCTAAAGTTATCTGACAAGGTGCTGGGACTGGGCTGTATCGATACCAAAAGTACGCGGGTGGAAGAAATCGAGGAAATATCCGGCCTGATTGGTAAAGCTCTCGAGCGGGTGCCTCCGGAAAGGATAGCCATTCACCCCGACTGCGGCCTGCGTACTCTGCCCAGAGAAGTTGCCTTTGAGAAACTCCAGCGCATGGTGATTGCTGCTGATAGGGCCGTTGCATAGTAGACATTGAGCTTGACATAAGGTTTTAACTGAGACTGTATATTCACCTCTATTGACTTATCGTATCCGGTTATTGCGAATTTGGCGTGATGTTATCCATATTGCTTTCGTTGATATGAAAGGAGTTCTGTATGGCCAAGGTTAGAATGGGTGCCCAGCCACTGGTTTATCCTATGCCTGTTTTTCTGGTTGGAGCAATGGTGAGAGGCGAGCCCAATTTTCTGACGGCGGCCTGGGGCGGTATCGCCAACGGCGAGCCACCGATGGTGTCTGTGGCCATAGGGCATGACCGATACTCGCACGACGGAATCCGGGACAAAGCGGCTTTTTCGCTGAATATACCTCCGGCAAGTCTGGCCAGGGAATTGGACTATTGCGGCCTGTTCTCCGGGTCGAGCGTTGATAAGGTAACGAACTGTGGTTTCAGCTTGTTCTATGGCACGCTGGATAATGTGCCGCTTATTAGCCAATGCCCGGTCAATCTGGAGTGCCGGGTGGTGCATTCACTTGACCTGGGAAGCCATATGCTTTTCGTCGCCAGGATAGAAGAAGTTTATGTCTCTGAGGAATATCTCACGGATGGTGAACCGGACGTGGAAAAGATAGCACCGATAACGTATATCACTTCTCCGGCCAGCCAGTATCGTAAGCTGGGGGAGGTTATCGATAAGGCCTTCAGCTGCGGCAAAGAAATTTCTGGTGGAGGGTGAACAATCCTGAAAGGATACCGGCAACTGGTTCAGGGCTAACATAAACGGAGGCCGCTTGGAGGTGCTATATGCTAAGCAGTTTTTCGATAGCTGCCGCCAGGCCGCTGTTATTGACATCAAGGGTTACTTCGTCGGCGGTTGCCTTGACCTCATCCGGGGCGTTACCCATGGCAATGCTCAGACCGGCCGAGGCCAGTAGCTCGATATCGTTCATTCCATCACCGATAGCCACAATTTCACCTGTATCTATTCCCAGATGCTTCGATAGCGCCTCCATAGCGCTACCCTTGGATACTCCCGGAGCAACGATATTGACGAATTCGGTGTCCGGGTAGCTAGGTGTTTTAACCCGGGAAAAGCGTAGTCTGTCGGTGAAATGGTCACGGATGGCTTCCGTCTTGGCGAACTCTTCTGCCGAGGTGGTGATCATACCTGCCTTGATTATCGTATCCTGCTCCCAGAGATTGGCAAATTGGGTCATAGTGGGTTCAATACCGAAGAAATCACGGTGTAAATTGGAGGACCAGGTTTCCTGTTCCACATAATAACGGCTGGCTGAATATAGATCGATGCTGATATCGTTTTCCCGGGAAAAATCTATAATCTGCCTCAGGGTTTTCCGGCTTATGGGACGAGAATAAACCACACGTTCAGGCCAGGAACTACTCACCAGTGCCCCGTCAAAGAAGATGTGGTAACCATCCAGCTCAAGCTGGGTGATAATGCTTCGGCAGGCCTGTATGGCTCTTCCTGTAGACAAACATATCTTCAGCCCCTGTCCGTTTGCCATGGATAGAGCCTTCCTGTTCTCCGTTGATATTGTACCATCGTTACTGACCAGCGTCCCATCGATGTCAATAACTAATATCTTGTAGTGATTACCCGCCAACATGCCACCATATATTGCCATTGTTTGCTGTGCTTACTGGCACTGTTCTGGTCAGTGAATTGGAGACGGCGCTATTCATACCACCAGCTTACAACACGGGTGCCGAGGCCGGTGTGAATTGTGACCAGGGGGCCGATGTTGCTGATGTATATCTCTTCACACTGGAAGCGAGTCATAATCTCGTCCTTTAGTTGTCCTGCTTCAACCGGGGAGTCGGCGTGATTGATGACGACGTGCAGTTTTCCTTTGGGATGTTTACTGGCCATCATGCCAAATAGTGTTTCCAGGGTTTCTCCTTTGGTTCTGCACCTCGCAACTGGGGTGGTCTTTCCCCCGGTGGAAGCATCGAGCTTGAGTAATGCGGTATTGCTCACCTTGGAGTTTGCCCAGGGTCTTGCCTTATGTATCCTGCCACCCTTGGCCAGGTAATAAAGGTTGTCGGAGAGGATAACCTGATTCATCTTCTCGATCATATCAGTGGCCAGTCGTAGCAGTTCATCGAGACTGGCTCCGGACCTGTTGGCTCTGACCAGCTCGAGGGTTATCAACATCTGGGCCCCACCCCAGCTCTTGGAATCGAGTATCTTTATCTTCGTACCGGTCAATTCGTCCTTGACGAGGTCCCGGGCCAAGTTGGCTGATTGGACTGCCATACCCAAGTGTTCGCTATAGCCGATATATATGATCGATTCACCCTCTGTAGCCAACTTGCGGTATGCATTTACGAAGTCGTCTGGTGATGGCGATGATGTTGTGGGTAGCCTGTCGTTTTCCTTCCAGGCCGGAATTTTCTCGTAGAAGGAGGCCAGTTCGATCTCGTTTTCGGGGTACGACTCACCGTTCATAAGAATGTGTACCGGGGCCTGCAGGATGTCGTATTTGGCAGCCAGTTCCTCTGGTAAATAGCTTACAGTATCTGTCATAACGGCGGTATTTGCCATGTGCTAACTCCTTAATCCCATCAAGCGCTGATATATCTGCGGCCTTGATTTATTTTTATAGAGAGGTTTCGGACTGTGATTGATTATATCTTATCGGTCTACCTCTTGTCAGCCCGCACCTTATGTCCGGTGGTTATTGTTCATATCCGGGTGCGGAGAATATGTGATTAAGCGATAATCTGTAGTGATACGGTGATAGTGTTTATTTCTGCCCTTCCTCCGGGATTAGAAGGGAAAAACCACTTTCTTTGTCCCTGACCCTTGTTGCCTCCGCGTCGAGGATTTCATAGAGGATTACCTCAGCTACTATCCACGTTTCAACACCGGGTCTCAGGCATCCGCATATAGTGTGTCCCGCCCGGCCCAGTGCTGCGTGGATGTGCAGTACCGGTTTTCCCTCTTCGTCAGGAGCAAGTATGCCGACACCAACCACTTCATGAGCACCATCGACGGGTATATACATCGGTTCGGGAGGCATCTCCGTAGAACGGCGTGGACCGACCACTATCTCACCACCCCCGATACCGCCGACAAGCACGGCATGACCCAGAGATACGCCGTTTTCCATGGCAAAACGCTCGATACAGGAGGGTATCGTGTCTTCATCTTCAAGACGAATCACAAATACTCGTCCGATATTCCCCTGAGATATCTTCATTAATAGGCCCTTTATCTAAATCTTATGGAAACCGAATTGCACTGATGCTGGTCATGTTTTCGAACGATACTTCTATCATTACTTGCTTATCATCGTTACTTTAGTTAAGCTTCAGAATTTTGTCAAGGCCTTCAAGCTCTGGTGCCATAAATTGACTCATAGACATTCAAAATGATAGAATAAGCAAGTAAACAATAGGCTTTTCAATTACTTCATTCTACTTAATTCTTGGTAAACCGGGCAAAAATTTCTTTCCTACGATTACCGGTTGCCGCTATTTTCCGAGGCAGGTTGGTGATGAAAATTGCTGTTAGTGGGAAAGGGGGAGTAGGAAAGACCCTTATATCTGCACTGCTTTGCAATGAATTTGCCCGGTCGGGTTATTCTGTTATCGCTATCGATGCTGATCCCGATGCTAATCTGGCAACTACGCTCGGATTCCCCGAATCAGAGGATATTACCCCGATATCAAATCTCAATGAACTCATTGAGGAGAGAACGGGTGCCAGACCTGGTCAAGCAGCGTCATTCTTCAAATTGAACCCCAAAGTCAGTGACCTTCCAGACAAATATTCCCGGAAATATAACGGTATCAGCCTGATGGTGATGGGGCGGATAAAGAGGGGTGGCACCGGCTGCTACTGCCCAGAAGGCACACTATTGCAGGCCCTGCTGGCTCACCTGCTTGTGCAGAGAGGTGAAGTGGTCATACTGGATATGGAGGCTGGAATAGAGCACTTGAGCCGCGGAACTGCAAGGGCGGTGCAAAAGTTGATAATCGTGGTGGAGCCGGGACGACTCAGCATAGACACCGCCCGTCGTATTGCCGGTCTGGCGGAAGACATTGGCCTGGGCAATATATCTGTTGTCGGGAATAAAATTAAAAATGAGCAGGATAAGGATAGATTAGCCTCAAGTCTGGTCGACTTCGAAATACTTGGATTTATACCCTATGATCCTGCGTTGGTGGAGGCGGAAATAGCTGGTATTCCCGGTGTTGAAGCCAGCCTTAAGGTTAACCAGGAGGTGAGCAAAATATATCGTATGCTGGTCTCCTGAGCGCCTGACGAAAATGAAAATGAACGGGGCTGAAACCGGGCAGGCTTAATCTTAATAACCTTTCTAATGGTGCCTACCTGCCGTATTGGCTGAAGCAGTTTGTGGCGGGTAGAGTCTTCCGTTGAGAGTTGATATAATTTCGGTAATATTAAACTGTATTTAGGAGGTACCATGGCTTACAACGCAGTGGAAATGAAAGACTGGCAGATTTCAGAGGCGGCAGAAAAAAATATGCCCACTCCTGATGAGTGGCGCGAAAAACTGGGGCTGGAAAAGGACGAGCTTCTGCAGCATGGAAGGCTGAGCAAGCTTGATTTCCTCAAGATTATGGACAGGCTCAAGGACAGGCCCGATGGCAAATATATCGAGGTTACCGCCATAACCCCGACACCGCTGGGCGAAGGAAAGAGTACTACGTCCTGTGGTCTTATGGAAGGAATGGGCAAGCGTGGCCTGAACGTGGGTGGTTGTCTCCGCCAGCCCTCCGGTGGTCCTACAATGAATATCAAGGGTACCGCTGCTGGAGGTGGTAATGCCCTGCTGATACCCTTGACCGAGTTCTCTATGGGTTTGACCGGTGATATTAACGATATTATGAACGCACATAACCTGGCTATGGTAGCCCTTACCGCCAGGATGCAGCACGAGCGCAACTATGATGATGAGCAGCTTGCCAGGCTTACCAGGATGCCTCGCCTTAATGTGGATCCGACCCGTGTAGAGATGGGCTGGATAATGGATTTCTGTGCCCAGAGTCTGAGGAATATCGTCATCGGACTCGGTGGTCGTGCTGATGGCTTTACCATGCAGTCCAAATTCGGCATTGCCGTAAGCTCCGAGTTGATGGCTATGCTTTCCATTGTCAGAGACCTGTCCGATTTGCGTGAGAGAATGGATAAAATAACAGTGGCCTTCGATAAGAAGGGTAATCCGATTACTACAGGTGACCTTGAAGTGGGCGGCGCCATGACAGCATGGATGCGTAATACTATCAACCCGACGCTTTGTAGTACGGTGGAGTACCAGCCCTGTATGGTCCATGCCGGCCCATTTGCCAATATAGCAGTGGGTCAATCCTCCATTATAGCGGACCGAATTGGCCTCAAGATGTTCGACTACCATGTTACTGAGAGCGGTTTTGCCGCCGATATCGGTTTCGAAAAGTTCTGGAACGTAAAGTGCCGCTTCAGCGGGCTTAAGCCGCATGTCTCGGTACTGACGACCACCATCCGCGCATTGAAGATGCACGGTGGTGGGCCCAAGGTGGTAGCCGGCCTGCCCTTGCCTGAGGCCTATACCAAGGAGAACCTGGAGCTTCTCGAGAAGGGTTTGCCCAATATGCAGCATCTCATCGATGTTATCCGTAAATCCGGTATCAATCCGGTGGTCTGCATCAACTGCTTCCACACCGATACCAAGGCGGAAATAGATATGGTGAGAAAAGCAGCCGAGGCAGAGGGTGCACGATGTGCTGTATCTACCCACTGGGCAGATGGTGGTGATGGTGCACTTGAACTGGCCGATGTGGTCAAGGAAGCCTGTGAAGAGGAGAACGAGTTCCGTTTCCTGTATCCCAACGAGATGAAATTGAGGGATAGAGTGGACAAGATTGCCAAAGTTGTCTACGGTGCCGACGGTGTATCCTGGTCTCCTGAGGCTGAGGCCAAGGCGAAGCGCTTCGAGGCTGACTCCAAGTATGACGAGTACGCTACCATTATGGTAAAGACACACCTCAGCCTTTCTCATGACCCATCCTTGAAGGGTGTGACCAAGGAGTGAAG
>JAWOBD010000081.1:0-6024 GCA_046498175.1 Dehalococcoidales bacterium
AAGGAAACTCCATTTATCCCATCCCGATTGACGGCATTTCTGGCCTCCTTCAGCGATTCCACCGATATATCCACCGCTTCAATCCTGGCCTTCGGGCTTCGTTCGGCCAATATCGCGGTCTGAGCCCCCACACCGCAGCCAATCTCCAGCACTCTGCTTCCACCGGAGAAACGGGTATCTTTATGTAATAAATCCTCCAGAATGCGGGCTTGGTCATAAAGCCGCCTGGTCTCTCTCTCCGAATATCCATGCACATAACGATGCATACAGAACACCTACAACAACTCTTTCCATTGCATTATACTAGCCATAAGCAGAATCGCCAATATATATCCCCTATCAAAGCCATATGCCGTCTAGCACTTCTTGCCAATCAAACCTGGCAGTGATAAAATACTATTGTAAACAGATCTATAAATCGATCATGAGGTTGATTAGGGGGCATTAATATGGAAAGTGGCACATGGGAAGTCAAGGCCGGTCTGGCCAAGATGCTGAAAGGCGGGGTAATTATGGATGTGGTTACCGCTGAGCACGCCAGGATCGCTCAGGAAGCAGGCGCCTGCGCGGTAATGGCGCTGGAGAGAGTCCCCGCCGATATCCGTGCCGCCGGTGGAGTAGCCCGCATGGCCGACCCCACCGTCATCGAGAACATCAAGAAATCGGTATCCATACCGGTAATGGCCAAGTGCCGCATCGGACATTTCGTAGAGGCTCGTGCCCTAGAAGCACTGGGGGTAGACTATATCGATGAATCAGAGGTATTAACCCCTGCCGATGAAAGTCACCATATCTGGAAGCATGACTTCAAGGTACCCTTCGTCTGTGGATGCCGCAACTTGGGCGAAGCACTGCGCCGGTTGGGTGAGGGTGCTGCCATGATTCGAACCAAAGGTGAAGCAGGAACCGGTAATGTCGTCGAAGCAGTCCGGCATATGCGTTCCGTAATGGGATCCATACGCAGATTGACCGGAATGTCCGAAGACGAGCTTATGGCTGAATCCAAAGAAATGGGGGCACCATTCGAGCTGGTCAGGGGAATACATCAGTCTGGAAAGTTTCCGGTGGTTAACTTCGCCGCCGGTGGAATAGCTACACCGGCTGATGCCGCACTCATGATGCAACTGGGCGCCGACGGTGTTTTTGTTGGCTCCGGCATCTTCAAATCAGCCAATCCCGAAGTTATGGCCAAAGCCATAGTCAAGGCAACCACACACTATCAGGATGCCGCCATCATCGCCGAGGTATCCAAGAACTTGGGCGAAGCCATGTCCGGTCTTGATATCAAGCAGATCCCTGAAGAAGAGTTGCTCGCATCCCGAGGATGGTAAGATGAGAATAGGTGTCCTTGCCATGCAGGGAGCCTTTGCCGAACATATCGCCATGCTGCACCTTCTAGGCATTGAAGCGATGCCGGTCCGTCTACCACCGGATCTAAAATTTCTTGAGGGCCTTATCATACCCGGAGGGGAGAGCACTACTATCGCATCCCTTATGTCAAGTTATAGTATCGCCGGTGAAGTAAAAAGGCTGGCTCAAGCCGGCCTGCCGGTAATGGGAACCTGTGCCGGAATGATACTAATGTCCAGGGAAGTTACCGACCTCGATGTGGAACCGCTGGGGCTAATGGACATAACGGTGAAAAGAAATGCATTCGGCCGCCAAAAAGAGAGCTTCGAAACGGAACTTTGCATACCGGTACTGGGCGAAGCCCCTTTTCGGGGTATATTCATCAGGGCCCCTCTTATCGAAAGCATAAACGGTAAAACAGAGATACTGACCAGACTTGCCGATGGCACCATAGTCGCAGCCAGGGAAGATAATCTGCTAGCTACCGCTTTCCACCCTGAGCTGGCCGGGGACCCCAGATTTCACCAGTATTTTTTGGATATTATCGACGAACACAGAAAATCTTGAAGCTAAGAGGATTGCTTTTGCAAAAGGTTATTACCGATGATCTGGAAGCCCTGCTCGATATTCTTCCTCCATACGTCCGCCAGCCACTTTGCGAGCAGACCGATAACTATGAGCTGCTGGAGGTAATCCTTGACCTCGGGCGGCCCGCAGAAGCCCGCTTCTCCAACCGTGAGGTAATCCTCAACCCCAAGGATATCGACGAAGCCGACCTCGATTATGTCATCTCACGGGTAGGCAGCTTCGGCGATGACAACAGGGCTGGAATAGAGCGCACCCTGCATCGAATCTCGGCCATTCGCAACCGGAAACGCCGCATTGTCGGACTCACCTGCCGTGTGGGAAGAGCCGTTTTCGGCACCATCAAAATCATTGAAGACATCGTTAAAACGGGCAAGAGCATCCTTCTCCTTGGTGGTCCCGGAGTGGGAAAGACAACCATGTTACGTGAGGTGGCCAGAGTGCTAGCCGACGATTTCGAGAAGAGGGTTATCATCGTCGACACATCCAATGAAATCGCCGGTGACGGTGATATACCCCACCCGGCTATCGGGCATGCCCGGCGGATGCAGGTAGCAACACCAACCAGACAGCATGCCGTTATGATTGAAGCGGTCGAAAATCATATGCCTGAGGTAATAGTAATCGATGAAATCGGCACAGAACTAGAAGCACAAGCAGCCCGCACCATTGCCGAACGCGGTGTACAGCTCATCGGTACAGCGCACGGCACCACTCTGGAAAACCTGATGATGAATCCGACCCTCTGTGACCTCATCGGGGGAATACAGACGGTAACGCTTGGTGACGAAGAAGCCAAAAGGAGAGGCACCAAGAAGTCAATCTTGGAGCGCACTTCAGCGCCAACCTTCAACATAGTCATCGAGATCCAAGACTGGGACCGGGTAGCAATACGGCCCGACGTCGATGAAGCGGTCGATGCCATCCTGCGTGGGCAGGTGCTTGACACCGAGATACGTGACCTGGACAAAAATGGCGCGGTCAGGATCTCAAAACATACAGACACCTCCACCACGAGGGTGCCCGGCAGTGGCAGAAAGCCAATGGGCAAGAATGAACCAGCCAGGGTATACATCTTTGGAATAAATCGGGGACGATTGGAGCAGATTACCAAGGAAATGAAGCTGGATCTAAATATAGTACAGAATATGAACGACGCCGAACTCTTCATAACCTCGAAAAACTACTATCGCCGCAAGCCGCAAAAGGTGAGGGATGCCGAGGCTGCCAAGCTACCACTCTACGTTTTAAAGAGCAATACGCCAGCCCAGATGAGGCAGCTTCTATCCGATATATACCCTTCCGACATGCCGGATAAGTCAAATTTTCTGAAGCGAGCCCTGGTAGAGGCAGAAGAGGCGGTCAACCAGTTGAAGGAAGGGCAGCAGGACGGCATTGACCTCAGCCCGCAGAGCGCCTATATAAGGCGATTACAACATTTGATAGCCAGAAGAAACGATCTGCTGTCCCAGAGTACCGGTAAAGACCCCAACCGCAGGGTCAGGATATATTGTTAACTCCAAAAACACCCCCCGTTGATAAAACCACCGCATTTCCAATATACTAACCTTTACTCGAGGTAATCATGTCTTTATTCATCACATTTGAGGGGGGGGAGGGAAGCGGCAAGTCCGTTCATTCCAGAAGGCTCTACCGCCGACTCCTCAAAAATGGCTTTCCGACCGTTCTTACCTGCGAACCGGGGGGTACTACGGTAGGCAGGAAAATCGCACGCTGGATAAAGTGGAATGGCAACAGCAGTATCACACCTGTAGCCGAGCTGATGTTGTTCAATGCCGCCCGCGCCCAATCGGTAAACCAGATAATCAAACCAGCTCTGGAAAACAGCATGGCCGTCATCAGCGACCGCTATACCGATTCAACCACCGCATACCAGGGATACGGTAGGATGCTCGACACCGCAACCGTGCTGGCCGTGAATAACGCCGCCACTGGGGTATTTAAGCCATCCTTAACTGTGCTTCTCGATGTGCCGGTTGAAGTAGGGCTAAAAAGAAAGGACAAAAACTCCAGAGACCGCTTTGAGCGGGAGGAGTTCGACTTTCATCAGCGGGTGAGAGACGGTTATCTAAGACTTGCCGCAAATGAGCCCTCGCGCTGGCTGGTTATCGACGGAACGCAGAGCAGGGACATAATCGCCGGAGTTATCTGGCAGAAGGTCAGCAGGCTTCTGGAAGGGTTGTAACGAAGGCACAGATGGCTAACAGACAGGTTATCGTGGCGATGAGTGGAGGCATAGATTCCCTAATGGCGGCCATCCTGCTCAAGAAGAGGGGCCGCTACCAGGTAAGCGCCGTACACCTCAAGCTATTCGCCTATAACAGCCAGGAAAGCGATATCGAAGGCCTCAAAGATACCTGCCGTGGGCTCGACATCCCCCTTGAGGTCGTAGATTTTGAAGAGGAATTTCGCCGTTCTGTTGTCGACTATTTCTGCCGGGAATACCGTTTCGGCCGTACTCCGAACCCATGTACCACCTGCAATAAGGAAATAAAATTCGGCTTTCTCCTCAATAAGGTACTTACAAGTGGTTTTGATTACCTGGCTACCGGACACTACGCACGTGTGGAGTATTCCCCACATAGATACCATCTGCTCAGGGGCAGAGACCCCTCCAAAGACCAATCCTACTTCCTTTATCGTCTCGGCCAGAAGGAATTGAAGCACCTTATCCTGCCACTGGGCAACCTGTTTAAATCGGAGGTAATAGTAAAAGCTCACCGCCTGAGCATTAAAGCCAATGGCAAAGAGGATAGCCAGGATATCTGCTTTGTTCGTGATAACGACTACCGTGCCTTTCTGGCAGGTTGTATTCCGCTCGAAGAGGGGGATATCATAGATACAGCCGGCAATACCCTGGGCAAACACCGTGGCCTATCACTCTATACTGTTGGCCAGAGACAAAAGCTGGGTTTGAGTTCAGGAAAGAGGCTCTACGTATTGAAAATTGACACCCAGAGCAACAGGATTGTAGTGGGCAGCAAAAAAGAGCTGCTGAACCATAAACTTATTGCACGTGATATGACCTGGGTCAGCGGGGTACCGCCAATGGATGAAGGCAATATTACAGCCAGAATCCGCTATGGCACAGAAGAGGCATCTGTCCGTCTGCGTAATAAGGATTCAGGCATGGAGGTAACCTTCGACAGAGCACAGAGTGCAATTGCCCCCGGTCAGGATGTCGTTTTCTACCGTGGTGAAGAAGTACTGGGCGGAGGTATCATTGAAAGAGCGAACCGTGAGAACGAAAAGTAACCCGTCGTTACCCTCACTGGCCGAGGAAGAGGGAATGAGATCGGCAGGGCACCATCTCATCGCCGGTATTGACGAAGCAGGAAGGGGAGCCCTAGCCGGCCCAGTAGCCGCCGCAGCAGTTATACTACCCCCACTGGTTAAAGCCCCCTGGCGGGAAGAAATAAAGGACTCCAAGCTACTCAGTCCCTCCCGCCGGGAATACCTGTATCATCATATCCAGGATATTTCTCTGTCCACCGGTACCGGGATGGCCATGCCGGATATCATTGACTCAAGTGGAATAGTGGGTGCAACCAGGTATGCCATGAAAATGGCCATCGAGATTCTTTCACCACCTCCTGATTGCCTTCTCATCGACTATTTGCTCCTGCCCGGGGTAAAACTGCCCCAAAAAGGCATCGTAGGTGGTGACAGATTATGCTTCTCCATCGCCTGCGCCTCCATAATCGCCAAGGTAACCCGCGATAGATTCATGACCGAAATGGACGCGGCTTACCCCGGCTACGGACTGGCCCAACACAAGGGCTACGGAACCAGGCAGCATATCGCCTGTCTTCAGCGTATAGGAGCCTGGCCGCCGAACTGGCGCGGACAAGGTCGCTGGCGCATCGCACATGGGCGCAGGCGCGCGCCGACGAGGATGTCGCGGCCTTTCTGCCGATGCTGCAAAAGGTCATTACCCTGCGCCAGGAAGAGGCCGCAGCGATTGCGGGTGATGCCGCCCCCTATGATACGCTGCTGGACGATTACGAACCGGGTGCGACAGCCGCCAGCCTGGCCGCGATGTTCGACGCGCTGCGCCCGCGTCTGGTT
>JAWOBD010000104.1:0-10118 GCA_046498175.1 Dehalococcoidales bacterium
CCGAGCCGGGCCTGCCCTTTAGCACCCAGGTCATCTCGCCGGTAACCCTGAGGGCAGAATAGCCATGGGAGAGGGCTTTATTGGTCTCAGCGATGAGAAGCTCGATCATCAGGTCCGGGTCGAACTTACCGCCCCTGGTGTAGGTATCGCTTTCCTGCGTGATAACCAGCTGGCCCGATGACTCGAATGCCGAAACGTCGGTACCGTTTTCCTCAAGAAGCTGGCGGAGGTTACTTGCGGTATGGTTATCGCAGACATAGATACACTTCTGCCCCGATTCCAGTCCGATAGATATATAGGGTATTGCCGCCTCTTTCCACTCCTCTTCGGATTCGTATATCAGGCAGAGGTGATCGTGGGGCTTGAGCTTTTCTATTTCTCTTATGAGCTGTGACTTGTTTTCCTGCCGTTTACTCATTATCCCCCTCGATGAAACAGGCTGGCTCATTCATGCTAAGGGTATCGAAATGTGATCTATTGCCACATTATGCTCTCAAGTAACGGACTACGCAATACTTTTTGAGGGCATTGTAGAAAAACGTTTAGAAAATCTTATGCCACCGACTAAAATCTCCTGTCAACAGCAGCGCTACATATCCGGCCTTTATGTTTACGCAACCGATTCAGGCCATTCACCGGGCAAACTCCTCTTTGCCCATCGCCAGGAAAATAACGGCCAGAATGCCGAGGGGCGGGACAATCGGTATGGCCAGTATACTCCCGGCCAGAGCCCACCCCCACGAACCACGTTTGCGGGCATAGTTCCCACCCACGATAGCGATAATACCGAAGATAATCTGAGCAACCCCCCAGCCAATAATCGCCCCCGCCATAAAAGGGTACATACCAAAACCAAACATGCTCGCACCGTAGAACGAGCCGCCTCCTATCATTATTGCGCCGCTAACCATTCCCCATATTCCGGCAATTATGGCCAGGATACCAGCAACCACTGGTTTCCAGGTCTTTTTCATCAGGACGACCTCCGTATATTTATTGCTTCCAGATGGCAATGCCACTATAATAACCCCCAAATCCAGTCCCGCCGGGTACGTTTAGCCCGTTATCTCTTCCCCGGTGGAGAGGCCAGCGCCACAGTGGGCACAGAAATGGCTTCCCGGCGGATTGGGCTGAGAGCAGTTAGGACAATTTATCCCTTTTGATATCGGGCTGTCACCGAAGTAGAGTTTCACGTGCGGCCAGGGGATCTCTATCCCCTCCCTGTTAAAAGCCTTCTTCACCCTTTTCCTGAGCTCACCGGTAACGTCCCACTGCATCATGGGCTTGGTCTCGCCCAGCACCTTGATATCGATGCCGGAATCACCGAAATTGTTGACCCGGAGCACCCGGGGAGCGGAGGTTATCATCGCCCCATAGACCTCATCTTCCGCCATCTCGGCGCCAACCCGGTTTATAACCTCGCTGACCCGGTCAAGGTCTTCACCATAGGCGACCGGTATATCAATGTTTACTCTGGACCACTCCTTGGTATAGTTGCTCGATGAGCTGATTTCGCCATTGGGAATGGAGTGGACAATGCCATCCAAGTCACGCATAACGGTCCTCATAATATTGATATCCTCGACCAGACCGGTGATTCCAGCAATTCGCACCACATCACCCTTGTTATACTGGTTCTGTGTCAGTATGAGGAAGCCGCGCAGTATATCACGTATCAGGCTCTGCGCACCGAAACCGATGGCAATGCCGACCACTCCCGCAGCCGCAAGAAGCGGAGTGATATCTAGGCCGACTTCGGATAGTATCATCAGTGCCGTTACCAACCCGATGGTGGCAGTAACAGAATTCGTGAGGAAGTGGCTCAGCGTCTCCGACCTTTTTTCCCTCTCAACCCTGGCATGCCTCCCCCGGCCCACCCCCTTTACCCATCTTTCCGCTATCCTGGGTATGAAAGTTCTGGCCAGACGGTAGAAGAGATAGGCTATCGAGGAAACCGCCAGTACATAGATGCCGTGCTCAAAAAACCATGCCTCCATTCCTTCCTGGGTAATAATTTCTTCAGGGCCCTGCCGGGAAGTTATCAGGGCGGAAGCCGCCAGGCCGATGAAGCCGAGGCTAATCCAGATGAGGCTGCGTACGGCAAGCAGGCGACGGCGATACTTTCTGGTTGACTCCTTCTTGGACGCCTTTTTCTCAGCCCAGTTTTCCAGCCTGTGCATCACGACAATAAGCGCCACCAGTACAGCAATGGACCCTATCAATATTCCCAGTCCATTAACAGTAAACCACTGCCACATACTACTTTCTTACCTCCCTGCCAATCTAAATGTTATATCCATATATTGTAGAACACTTGCTCCCCACCGGGTAAAGTGATGCCAAACTCAACCTGACCTTCCTCAATAACAAAGCTCTCTATTCCGTAACCGCACCATCACCTTTTCTTTTACCCGAAAGGCCCTTCCTGAGCGCTTCCTGAAGCGTGCCTGCCGGAAATACTTCAATATCCCTATCATTGCCAATAACCTTACAGCCCGTTGCCGGAGCTATAAAACGCCTGAAACCAAGGCGGGCCGCCTCGGCCACCCGTCTCTCCAGCTGCGGAACTGTTCTCAGTTCTCCACTCAACCCCACCTCCCCAGCCACCGCCAGAGCTGGAGCGACCTCCACATCCCGGTAGCTCGAGGCAATGGCCAGCGCAATACCAAGGTCAGCCGAGGGCTCGCCAACCCTCAAACCGCCGGTAACGCTGGCGATAATATCCTGGCTGCCCAGATTCAGCCTTAGACGCCTTGACAGCACGGCGGCAATCATCAATAGACGGCCGAAATCGACGCCGTTGGCCGTACGCCGCGGCAAACCGAAACTTGTCCGGTTGGTCAGCGCCTGGATTTCCACCAGGAGAGGCCGGCTTCCCTCAATAACAGGTACCACCACCGAGCCAGTGCTTTGACTGAGACGCCGGGAAAGAAAAACCTGTGACGGGTCGGTCACCTCCACCAGCCCTTCCTTTTTCATCTCGAAGATACCCACCTCATTGGTGGAACCAAAGCGATTCTTTACGCAGCGCAGCAGGCGGTAGGAACTGAACGGTTCGCCCTCGAGATAGAGAACGGCATCGACTATGTGCTCCATAACACGGGGACCGGCTATGGCACCGTCCTTGGTGACATGACCGATAATGAAGACAGGTATCGCATTTCTCTTTGCCCAGCGCATAAGCCGCAGGGTACACTCTCGCACCTGAATGATACTGCCCGGTGCCGCATCCATTTCGGAAAGGCAAACGGTCTGGATGGAATCGATCACGACCAGAACCGGCTTAAGTTCATCCATCTGACCCAGGATGGCATCCAGGTCGGTTTCAGCAAAAAGGTAGAGATTATCCCCCTTGATGCCAAGTCGCCCGGCCCGGATTTTAATCTGCTGTGGTGTCTCCTCTCCGGAAATATATATCACCATGCCCTGCTCCCGGGCAACCACTGCCGCAGCCTGAAGCAAGAGGGTCGACTTGCCGATACCGGGATCTCCGCCAATGAGGTTCAGAGAACCGGCTACCACCCCCCCTCCCAAAACACGGCTGAACTCGGCGCTAGGGAATGGTAAACGGTCTGCAGTACCGGTCACAATGGTGGAAAGTTCCCGGGGAGGTTCTAAAGTCGAGGCATATGCATCCCCGGTCGTCCGGCTATCGGTTATGGTCGTTTCCACAAACGTATTCCATTGCTGGCAGGCAGGGCAGCGGCCCAGCCACTTAAGGCTCTCCTTACCACAACCCTGACAGACAAAAACTGTCCTAGTACCCGCTTTACTTGTTCTAGCCATTTCGATAACTTTAACTCATCTCCGAAAACTAAGCAACAGGCATTATTGCCACTTTCGCGATTATTCCATTGTCAGTTGACACAACGGTAATATTATGCTTCAATTCCATCGTTAATTTTTTGTAAAAATAGAGAGGGGGGGAGAGGATAAGATATGAAAGAGAAGAGATTTGTCACCATAACCATCGCTCTGCCCATTCTGGTAGCCATACTGGCATTCCCCGTAGCCGCCTGTACCGGTGAAGTCAACTTCAGCGGCTCTTCACTGAGCAATGCCACCATGTGCAACTCGGTAGACGCCAGCACCAGAGAGCCTATAGAGCCCACCAATGTGTTCAGTCCGGACACACCGGAAATCTACTGCTCGGTAAAGCTATCCAATATTCCCACCAGTTCCGAGATCAGCGCACACTGGATCTATGTCCAAGGTGAACTGGAAAACCTTTCCAATTTCCTTATCGATGAAACGAGTATCACTACCAGCGGCACCAGGTACCTCAGCTTTTCGGAAACAAAACCGGAGAACGGCTGGCCAACCGGCGACTATCAGGTAAAGCTCTACCTTGACGGAGAGGAAAAAACGAGCGCAACCTTCAAGGTAGAATAGGGCAGGGACACTATAAGAACGTCAATAAAGCGATAATATAAGTGATAACAGAGGAGCGGGGTGACTTTGTAGAGTCACCCCGCTCCTGGTATTTCCTCCTGGCATTATTCAGTCGGAAATCTGGTAGCACCAGCGGGACGGTGCACCGGGGGCATAATCACAGGGTATTCTTTCGCCCTGGCACAGCTCGGTATAGCCAAGCCTCTTTGCTTCCAGGTCGGTCAGACAGGCACAACCCTGCGGACAATCGTCACTCTCTCCGGTGGGCTCCTCGTAGCAATACAGGGCATTACCCGCCGCATCATAACCGCAGATAATCCACTGGTTATTGCACCGTGAATAACCCCGCTCCTGGGCCTCAACCGAAGTCAGGCATTCGCAGCCCTGGGGGCACTCCCATTCGCCCTCATCAGGCTTCTCGTAACAGTACATGGCAGCTCCGGCTGTGTTATAGCCGCAGAACACCTTCTGCCCTCCGCAGTAGCCATAACCCAGTTGCTCCGCTTCGGACTGGGTCAGGCACAAACAGGCATCAGGACACTCCTCCTGGGCAGCCTCCTCGAAGCAGTACCTGGCCTCCCCGGCATCATTATAGCCACAGAAGGTCTGCTGCCCTTCACAGAGCGTATAACCCAGCCGCTTTGCCTCCGCCTGTGTCAGGCAGTCACACGCATCGGGGCAATCCTCAGAGGTAGCTCTCTGGTAGCAATAAAGCGGGTTCTGCTGAGCGTCGTAGCCGCAGAGTATTTCCCTGTTCTGACAGAGCGGATAGTCATGCTCTGCGGCAACATCCCTGCCCAGGCAAACACAGCCATCGGGACACTCTTCCTGATCCGCCGGTCTTTCGTAGCAATACAGGGGGTTCTGCTGTTCGTCATAGCCGCAGATTATTTCCCTGTCCTGGCAGAGTGAATAGCCCATCTCCACTGCCTCGGCCGCCTTTTCCTTCCCCAGACAGACACATCCCTCCGGGCACCCATCACCATCGGTGGCCTCCTCGAAGCAGTACTTAGCTTCACCGTCATCGTCATAGCCGCAGATCACCTCTTCGCCCTCGCAAAGGGTGTAATCACGTTCCTTGGCCTGAGCCCGGGTCAGGCAGTAGCACCCGTCAGGGCACTCCTCATCAGGTGGCGGCGTAACCGGGAGTACCCCGTAGGTACTCGGTGAGAGGTACTCCACATCGAGGCTGAATCCGACCGGGGTACTGGCGCTGTATACCGAGACCACATCTACCGGTTCCGTGGCATAGATAACCACAAATCCCTTGAGAAACCTTATCGGAGACCTTAGCGGATTTATCGCCGTCGCATCCAGCGTAGGAGCAGAAAGCAGTTCTTCAGTTTCCCCGCTCTCGGGTGAGACCGCACTCAGCCTGGTCAAGTCCTGCGGTGGATTGAGCAGGCTGTAGATATCAACGCAGTCAATCTCGATCGCCTCGTCCGGCCCCAGCACAACCTTGCGAAAGGCTGATATCTCGCCCCTGGACTCGTCCTCGCGGTTGGCGATAACGGCCTTCTTGTAAATATAGACCCTGCCATCGTGAGGGTTATGAACATTGACAGCCGTGGAATAGGAGCCACGCTGGACACCCTCATCGCCAAAGGCAGGGCCGCAGAGGAACTTGGCAGAGTAGACCACCATCTTCTCCACCTTCGGAGGTCGCTCGATCTCCGGCGGCGGCGGCGGCACATCCTCCGGTGGTGTCTCCAGCGCTATCAGCCGGTCTATCTTGCCCCTTATCCGGACAAGCTCCTCGTAGAGGGGATTGGAAGTGGGAGCAGCCGCAAAACTGGCCACGTCCGTCGAGGAAACAGGCAGCTCGTATATCAGCCTCTCCAGCTCTTCGGCAATAGCCCGCTTGTAATTCAGGGCAGTTTCCAGTGAAGAGGTGCGCTCAATCCACTGTAGCTTCCTGACCATAGCCTTGATTCTCTCTATCTGTTCCTTAACCTCTTCCTCAGCAGCAAGATCTATGGAAAGGTTCAATTCATCAAGTATATCCTCTATCAATAACTCCTCTTCTTCTTGCTGGGCAGAAGATGGTTTCACCCCGTCCGGGGAATCGGCCAGACGGGCCGTAACCGATTCCGCCGGAACGAATACTCCCAGCGAAACAACCACCACGGAAATAAGAACGGCAAAAAATTTCTTTTTCATCTCCTACCCTCCTTGTCCACCATTACCTTGCTGTTAGCAGTATTGTTATTCATTATGATCATACTATTCCAACCGGCAATTAGGTATTATATCACGAATTGTCAAGGCTGATGACTCCGCTCTTACCACCACTTTTCCTGATAAGGCGAATGCCCTCAATCACAATACCCCGCTCCACCGACTTGCACATATCATATATCGCGAGCGCCGCAACGGATACGGCAGTAAGAGCCTCCATTTCCACACCGGTCTTGCCAGTGCTCTTTACCGACGCGGTAATTTTCACGGCGGAGTCGCTTTCATCCAAGTCGAAGTCAACCCTGACCTCTCCGATAGAGATGGAATGGCAAAGTGGAATCAGATCCGGTGTACGCTTTGCCGCCATAATACCGGCCAACCGGGCTGTCGCCAGAACATCACCCTTGGCAACATTCGCACTTTTTATGCGCCGGAGCGTTGCCGGTTTCATTTTCACCGTACCCCCTGCCACAGCTTCCCGCCGGGTATCCGGCTTATCGCTAACATCCACCATTCTGGGCAATCCTTCGTTATCCAGGTGTGTCATTTCACTCATCAATCAGCCCCCTACCTGCGTCATGGGACGCCCTTTCAGCAAGCGTCCCCCGGTTATATGATGGCGCAGTGGTTTACTTCTTACCGCCAGTTCGATCAATTCCTTCAATACCGATGAAGACATTCCGCTACGTAGTGGCTCCTTCAAATCTATCTCATAATCCGAAAGTAAACAGGGGCGGAGCTTGCCGTCCGAGGTCAGACGCAGCCGGTTACATTGAAAACAGAAATGCTCACTGACCGGGGTGATGAAACCAATCGTACCGGTGCTGCCGGGAAAACGGAAGTAGCGGGCAGGCCCGTTACCGGAATGGAATGACACCGGTTCCAGGACACCCATCTTGGCAAGGCGTTTCTTTATCTCTGCGACCGGAACGAAACGTGCCGGGTCATGGGCGACGCCAGCAGTGAGCATAAACTCGATAAAGCGCACGTTCCAGCCCTCTTCGATCGTCTTTCTGGCAAAATCGATGATCTCATCATCGTTGATTCCAGCCATAACCACAACATTTATCTTCACCGGTACGAGCCCTACCGCAAAAGCGGCATCGATACCACGAAGAACATCGGACACATCATAGTTGCTGCGCGTTATATACCTGAATCTGTCGGACCGGAGGCTATCCAGACTGACATTTACCCGCTTGAGTCCGGCCCGCTTCAAATCAGCAGCGTAACGGCCGAGCAACGTACCGTTTGTGGTCAGAGAGATATCATCAATCCCCTCCACATGGCTGATCATATTTATCAGACCGGCCAGACCAAGCCGCACAAGGGGTTCACCACCGGTGAGGCGAACCTTGTTTATGCCCATTTCGGTCGCCGCACGGGCGATAACATGAATCTCTTCATAGGTAAGAATATCCTGATGGGGAATCTGCTTGATGCCAGACTCCGGCATACAATAAACGCAGCGTAGATTGCACCGGTCGGTTACCGATATACGAAGGTAATTCACCGGCCTGCGGAAAGAATCATATAGGCCGGTCATAAACCAAACTCCAGTACAATCCGAGGCAATTCTCTAACAGCCTTTCCCCGGTGACTGATGGCATTCTTCTCCTCAAGAGATAACCGGGCCATCGTTTTATCCAGAGAAGGAATATAGAATACCGGGTCATAACCGAAGCCCCCCGAACCTTCCGGCTGAAACAGAATCATTCCGGGACAATCACCGTACCCAAACCGGCACCTGCCATCCGGCATAGCGACAGCGATAACACAGCGAAAGTGTGCCGAACGCTCCTCCCAAGGAACACCTTCCATCCGGGAAAGAAGTAAATCGGCCCTTTCACTATCCGAAGCACCTTCACCAGCATAACGCGCCGATAAAACCCCAGGTTCGCCACCCAGCGCATCCACCTCAAGCCCAGAATCATCGGCGAGTGCCGGCAGACCGCTCTCCCTGGATAATGTCATCGCCTTGAGTCTGGCATTCTCCTCCATGCTCCCACCCACCTCCTCGACATCCACGGTAATGCTCTGCTCTGCCAGAGTAACCAGCTTTACCGGCAACTCCTGCAAAAGGCTGCGGTATTCACGTATTTTGCCCCCATTATTGGTAGCAAGGAGAAGTAATGAACTGTTTTCCGCGATATTTCCCCCGTCAAATACTACCACAGAACTCGTCAAGGGTCATCGCCGCCATGGTCAATGTCTGTATGGTACCCCTGGAGCCCAGCTCGGTGGCCAGCTTGGCGATAGATATATTATCCGGTGCTTCCAGAATGTTGACGAAGTCATACGGCCCCAGTACCGCATACTGGTCCTTTATCTTCACCCCCATCGCCTCGACTTCCTTATTAACTTCCCTGATCCTCTGTGGATGTGTCTTTATCGTTTTCCTTCCCTCGTCAGTCAAGGTAGTCAGCATAACATAGAGCGCCATTTATCCCACCTCCACTATATTATTAACGGCAAGGCTCAGATAATGTTATCGAACTGTCAGCGTGTCAGGGTCTTATCCCGACCAATTCCTGACGTGGTTTCAGTCAAGCTCAGTAAACCTTCCCTCCAGCTTCTTGACCACATCCGGCATAGTGGTATATTCCATTTCTTCCAGAGGAAGACGGTGCGGCTCAAAGGGACCGTGGCGTCGCATATAGTCGGCGATATCATTGGCCTGCTTGCGCGCGTTATCAAACGATATGTCGGCGAACATATCGCGCGGTCCGATCAATTTGCCGTCAGCAAGCTGGAAACCCGCCGCAGTTACCCGGGGCGGACCGTCGAAACGAGACGGAGTGCTATCGGGTATTGATACCGGCATAAAGGGACCGTGATGCGAGCCCCGCATCCAACCCTCTACCAGATGGGTTAAAGTGAACGGCTCCAGCACTTCACCCACCGCCGGGAATACTCCTTGGGTACGCACAATGCATACCGGGTCATCCTTGCCCACATACCGGCCGGCGATCAAAGATAGCTTCTCAGTTGACGATACTGCTGCTATCTCTCCAGTGGCGCGGCTACAAACAGATTTAAGGGGATAGCGCGCGGGGGCTCCGATGAAAACCAGCAGGTCATATATCTCTTCGGGGGTATTGAGCTTAATTTTCTTGTGCTCCTTGATGTCATGTACCTCAAAAGCAAAACCGGAATGCATATTGGTGGCAATCACCAGCCCGATAGTATTGAAAGGGTCGGCGAACATCTTGTAAAGGGGCATATTCCAGGCCCCCGATGAGGTCTTGTCCGCCATAAAAACAATTACGGGCTCCGATTTCCTCTCCTCTATCTCCATCTCCGCTACACCGGGGCCCATACCCTTGACATTCCCGCTGAATGCATCGGACAGAAGGTCCTGTCCCGCACCATAGAGCTTCAACGACTTGGCCAGCTCGGTACCGGTGACAAAGGTATCCCACGCCATTTTGTGTATTTTCTCGCTCTCCACACCCTCCTGGTGAGTCATAATAAGGTTCAGGTCATCCCCGCACTTGGTTACGTGGTAGTCAATCAGCATCCCGGACTTCTTGACCTTCTCGAGACAT
>JAWOBD010000093.1:0-8468 GCA_046498175.1 Dehalococcoidales bacterium
GACAGCGTCCGCCACCTGCTCCCTTATCCATGGCTCAAGGTCAGCAACCACCTCATCGATAAGCCCACTGATATATTCCTCCGACAGCATGGATTCTATTTCCGGGGGAACCTGCTCCCTTATTAGATCTTTTGAAAGCGCGGTTACATCCAGACCTTCCATTTGCGATATCACAAATTCCGGTTGCAGCACCGTGCGCCCGGCAGTATAACAAAGCCCAACCCCCGAAAAAGAAAGAAAAAGTGAGAAGCTGAGGAAAACTATCAGCGCCTTCCTGGCTATACTCATCACTCACTCCCCGGATGTACTGCTGTCATGGCATTTTCCATACAGCAGCTCTAATTCTCACGGCCGATAACAAATGCTACTGCATATTCCCGGCAATGGGATATGCTGATATCAAACCCGCCAATCCCTATAGCATCCGCCCTCTTTTTAATGGCACCGTATAGCTTGAGCCCGGGCTTACCGGTCAAGTCAGATAGTACTTCAATATCTTTGAAAGCGCCCCCGTAGAATCCGCCCAGAGCTTTTATCACTGCCTCCTTGGCAGCAAAGCGTGCCGCCAGAGATGCATATCGCCCCCGGTAACTATCGACTTCGGCTTCGGTATAGACACGACCGAGAAAAGAATCTCCCAATCTCGATATGGCACTTTTAATACGACCTATCTCTACAATGTCAATACCGATATAACGCATAATATAATCCCGACATTTTTTACATCTAAACCAATAAAATGTAATTACAAGTTACACCTGAATCCAATATGGTCCTCCAGTCCTTATGTATATCACACCCGTTCACTTCTTTACCACCTAACCTTAACACGATATGGTCAGCATACACTAGCCACACAACAGGCATGCAATAACATAACAGAGTATTCAGGATGAATATAAAAAAGCAGAGTTAACTTGACACGGTACACCTATAATGATAGAGTATGTTAAACTGTTGGCGGGTTAAGTCCATTATATTGGCACGGGCCCCTAGCATTGTTATCTGGCCCACCCCTTTTTCCAGAGAAACGCAAGATCTACCATGTTGCAGATAAAACCGGGGAGGGGGATTTGTTGCGCCATAAAGCTATAAATATCTGTTGGGCTCACCCAGGGTTTCTCACCGTAACCCTGTGTTATATCAATCATGCTTTGAAATCTTTTTCTCGTGAATGCTTTAGTATCCCATATTATTTAGGCTGTTTCAGTTAATTATATGAACGTAATAGTAAAGATGACACTACCCTTCCAAATACAAATAAATTATTAAGGAGGAAAATGTGACCAAAAACGCTGATGTAGTAATTATTGGAGGAAGCGCCGCCGGCCCAACAGCAGGGATAAGCTGCCGGAGACGCTATCCGGAAAAGAAAGTATTGCTTGTTCGTAAGGAAGAACAGGTGCTTGTTCCCTGCGGTATCCCATATATCTACGGTACCCTGGGTTCCCCTCAGAAAAATCTGATACCGGACGCATTGCTCAGCAATAACGACATTGAGCTGGTAAAAGGCGAGGCAACGGAAATCGACCGGGAGAAAAAGACCGTACGCACCGGTGGCGGAGATGAGATAAGATACGATAAGCTCATCATGGCTACCGGCTCTCTGCCTATGGAACTTCCCATTCCAGGGCTTGACAAGAAAAACGTTTTCTTTGTCAAGAAAGATGTCGACTATCTGCAGGGCCTCCTGGATGCCATGAAGGACGTAAAAGATATCGTCATTATCGGCGGTGGCTTTATCGGGGTCGAGTTCGCTGACGAATGCCGCAAATACCTCGGGAACAATGGCGGTAGCGTAACCGTGGTCGAGGTACTGCCCCACTGTCTGCAGTTAGCTCTGGATGAGGAATACTGCCAGGAAGCCGAGGATGTACTTACCCAAAACGGTGTCAATGTACTCACCAACAAAAAAGTGGAGGCCGTGCTCGGCGATGGCAAGGTAAGCGGGGTCAAGCTTGCCAGCGGCGAGGAGTTGAAGGCCGATATAGTGATAGTTGGCGTGGGCGCACGCCCGAATACCGAGCTCGCCGGCAAGGCCGGACTGGAACTGGGGCCGACCAAATCAATCAGGGTTGACCGTTATATGCGCACACTTACTGATACCAACGTTTTCGCGTGTGGCGATTGTGCCGAAAAATTCTCCTTCTTCAGCGGCAAATTGAGCCGTCTCATGCTGGCATCGATTGCATCCTCGGAGGCCAGAATAGCTGGAGCCAACCTTTTTTGTACCTGCTCTACTAATTGTGGCGCCGTGGGTGTTTTCTCCACCAAACTTGGCGAGAGGGCCTTCGGCTGTGCCGGTATGAGCGAGGTGGCAGCAAGGAAGGAGGGATTGGACTGCATAGTGACCGGTGTAGCTGCGGGACCCAACCGGCATCCGGGTGGAATGCCCGGTATGGTAGAAATCAAGCTGAAGCTGATCTTCTGCAAGGAAAGCGGACTGATGATTGGCGGCGGAGCTTCGGGCGACACCAGCGTTGGTGAGCTGGTGAACTTTATGGGTGCCTGTATTCAGCATCGCGTAACTGCTCACGATCTTACTCTCTTCCAGATGGGAACCCACCCCGCTCTGACGGCATCACCGATTCCATATCATATGGTCAATGCTGCCGAGATGGCAGTTAAGGCGATGAAGAGTAATTAACAGGATACATGAAATACCCTATCCGTAAGCAGTATCAATAGCATATTTGTACAGTGAATAGAGGGTAATTACGGCAAACAACAGAGGCGGGGTTAGCTTCTTCGATTCCCTGGCCCCGGATTACGATAGCTGGTTCGATGAAAAGGGCAAAACTATCTTTGCTGTCGAGACGGCAGCATTCAAAGAGGTTTTGCCCTTTTTGTCAAAACCGTGGCTGGAGATAGGTGTCGGAAGCGGGCGATTTGCCGAGGGACTGGGTATAACAACCGGTATCGACCCTTCGGCAGAGATGGCAAAAATAGCCAGCGCACGCATCACCAATACACTGGTGGGCAGAGGCGAGAATCTGTGTTTCAGGACTGCTTCCTACCGTACAGCCTTTATCATAGTTACGCTATGCTTCGTACAATCCCCAACGGAAGTTTTACAGGAAATAAACCGCGTCCTGACCAGGCAGGGAAAGCTCGTCATAGGGATGGTCCCCAAAGAGAGCCCCTGGGGATTGCTTTACCAGGAGAAAAAGGAGCAGGGCCATCCTTTCTATCGACACACTACTTTTTACAATCGGGATAATGTCATAGCAATGCTAAACGAAAGCGGCTTCTCGGTAGAATTAGAAACCTCCACCCTGTTTCAAAAACCGACCAACGTCCATTCCCTGGAATCGCCGCGAAACGGCTTTTATTCTGAAGCCGGTTTCGTTATAATTGTAGCCAGGAAGAGATTTCAAGGGAGGAAAATTATATGACCATTGTAGAATGCGATCCCGGCATCTGCGGCATGCCATGCACGATTGAGGCCAACAAATCAGAGGGAACCGAAAAGGCCAAACTAGGTAAGGGAAAGGTAAAAATAGAGATAAAATGCGACTGTGACCGGATAGTCAAAATGGCCAGTCAGTTAAAAGAAGTTGATGAGGCAGAGGTTAACGAGTGGGACCCCATAAAACCGAGGGGGGAATCCAAGATATGTCAGTATTCCCGTGAGTTTAATCTGTGCGCTGCCTGCCCCGTACCCACCGCGATTCTGAAGGCAGTGGAAGCAGAAGCAGGCCTGGCAATTCCCAAAGATGCGCATATAACATTTACCAAGACGGAGCGCCGTTATTAGTCCTCCGTTCATGGTAATTATTAATATACTCCCATCTTCCTTCTCATCTATCAGGGGCAGCAGGTTATACTTGATTTAAACCCCCTGTAAAATATATACTATCTATCAATAATTGTTACTGGAAGCAAGAAATAAATCTTTACCTATTTACACGAACGATTTCGACAAGCCATTATATGCAGGCCGGTTAAGATAGATATTTGATGCCAAGGAGAATTCAAAAAATGATGCTATCCCGAAGAGTTCGCTTTATCGCCGCTATCACTCTGACCTGGGGAATAATCGGTGCGCTGTTGTTCGGGCAGGTTGCTCTTGCGGCACAAGAAAATGGAGCAGAAGCTGAACCTTCTTCATCTGGTACCGAGGAGGCCTCTGTAGAAGATAGTATCGACCTCGTATCAGAATACCCGGTATTAAACGGTGAATCGGGCGAAACCTTTGAGTATACGGTAGTTTTCGACTACGAAACCGCAGACGAAGATGAACCACAACGCCTCTTTAATATTGATATCGAAGAACCGGAGGGCTGGCAGGCAAAAACAACCAAACAATACGGTAGCACCGGTCAGATAATCCGCGCCATATTGTTGAAGCCAAATATGCCCTATCCGGACAGGTTGAAGGTTACTCTCAGCCCGTTACCGAATACAGAACCCGAACCCGGCGATTATATCTGTACAATCAAAGCCAGGTCAGGAGACCTCGAGGGAACGATCGACCTCAAGGCCGTAGTCACCGAGATACCACCCAGCCCCGAACTGGAACTGGTAACCACTTCCGGCATGCTCAACACAACGGCAAAGTCCGGCAGTGACAGCACCTTCAACCTGAAGTTGACCAGCACGGGTACAGGGACAGTAGAGGATATCAGTTTCGTATCCACCAAGGCCGAAGGTTGGGGCATTACCTTCAGTCCCAACAGCATCGAGTCGATGGAACCCGGCAATTCAGAGGAGATAGAGGCAACAATAACACCACCGGAGAGGACAATTGCCGGTGATTACAGCGTAAGTTTAACTGCCAGAGGTAGCAATAACGCCTACGATAAGTTGAACTTGAGGGTAAGCGTACGGACTCCCACCACATGGGGTGCCGCGGGCATCGCCATTATCGCCGCCGTTATCACCGGAATGGTATTCCTCTTCCGAAAGCTGGGACGCCGTTAAGGATTTCTGAAATCTGATGCAATATAATACCATCGTAGCGAAAATCCGCTCCGGTGGTATTTTTTCTTCCGCTATCCCTGAAATATACGCTCGTATTCGGAGCGTAACAACTTTATCGATCGTTTGCTCCGACAACAAACATAACATATAATCTACGTAACACCCGTATGTAAAACCACGGTATATGGAGAGGGTTAGATGTTAAGGATTACTACGCTGAGCGATAACACTGCCGGTCTGGGCGGTTTTCTTGCCGAATGGGGCCTGAGCATAATGATAGAGAAGGACAACCTCAGCGTCCTTTTCGACTGCGGCCAGAGTATCTCGGCCGCCTGCAATGCCGACATTCTCGGCATAAACCTTGCCCAAACCGAAAGTATCATTCTAAGCCACGGTCACTACGACCATACCGGAGGGCTTTTTCACGTTCTGCGCAAGATGCATAAAAATATCGATGTCATCGCCCATCCGGATATATGGGCGGCCAAATACTCCCATCGTAAGGGACAGGACAGCAGATATATCGGCATTCCCCACTGCAGGGAAGAGCTGGAAAGCATGGGTGCCCGTTTCACGCTGAGCGGGGAACCTGTCAATATCACCGATAATATCGTTACCACCGGCGAGATACCTATGGTCAACGATTACGAAGACATCGCCACCAATCTCCAGGTAAAAACAGCCGGCTCTTTCCAGCAGGACAGCCTCATGGACGACCAGGCACTTATCATAAAAACCGGGGCGGGACTGGTCATTATACTGGGTTGCGCCCACCGCGGCGTTATCAACACCATTCATCACGCCCGCCAGATTACCGGAATCGACAAAATACATGCTGTAATGGGTGGCTGCCACCTTATCTCAGCCTCCGAAGAGCGGCTAAAGCGAACCATCGAAGCCCTGAAAGAAACAGGAGTCCAAAGGCTGGGCGTCTCCCATTGTACCGGGCTTCATGCCGCCGGTGTTATGGCACGGGAATTCGGAGACCGCTTTTTCTATAACACGGCAGGTACGGTAATAGAACTGCCCTGAGGAGGTGACCACGAACCTTTCCGTTGAACTGGCCCCCGGACATCCAAGAGGACTGTCACTGGCCAACCCGGTGATGACAGCCTCGGGCACCTGCGGCTACGGCATCGAATACAGCCAGCTTGCCGATATCCAGAGCCTGGGGGCCGTTGTCTGTAAGGGAACCACCCTCCACGCCAGAGAGGGAAACTCACAACCGAGGATAGCCGAGACCCCCTGCGGAGTGCTCAATGCCATCGGTCTTCAGAATATCGGGGCTGAAGCCCTCATCAGGGAAAAGGCCCCTGTCTGGGCAGAATGGCAACTGCCTGTTATCGTAAACATCGCCGGTGATACCGTTGAAGAATACGGCCTCCTTGCCCAAAAAATGGATGACGTGCCCGGTATCGGCGCACTGGAAGTAAACATCAGCTGCCCCAACATCAGAGCAGGCGGTGCCGAGTTCGGCGTTCACCCGCACGATGCGGCCAGGGTAACCCGTGCGGTCAGAAAAGCTACCTCTCTTCCGGTTCTGGTCAAGCTGACCCCTAACGCCGCCGACATCACGGATGTGGCAAAGGCAGTCTCGGAGGCCGGAGCCGATGCCATAACGCTGATAAACACCATAACGGGCATGTCAATCGACATCGCCAAACGCGCCCCTCTACTGGGCAACTCAAGCGGAGGCCTGTCCGGACCGGCCATCAAACCGGTAGCACTATATATGGTGTACCGGGTGGCCGGAACGGTGGATATACCATTAATAGGGTGCGGCGGCATCACCAATGCCGATGATGCCATCGAGTTCATGATGGCCGGGGCAAGCGCCGTCCAGGTCGGTACCGCCATCCTCAGCGACCCCGATACGCCTCTCTATGTCCTCGATGGAATAAAGAGCTATATGGAGAGAGAGGGTATCGAGGACATATCCAGCCTGGTGGGCGCGGCACTCAAATAGTACATATCCTACCCTGTTATCCTACCCTGTTATCCTCTCCTCAATCGATTCGAGGCGGGTAACAATCTCCCTTACCGCCGAGATAAGCATCCCGATGGTGGCGTTCATGCTGATACCGGGTTGGGGGCAGGGAGGGCTGGCCGTTCTCGCCTCCATAACGGCAATGGATCTGTCAATCTCACCCATCCTTGCCTCGAGCCACGCCCTTTCACCGTCACAGGAAACCTCCGATAACCTGGCCAGGCACCTTTCCCGTGCATTCCTCATTGCCTTTAGCTTTGCCAGCCGGGCATTATGTATGGCATCTGCCCTATCCCGGTCGTGCCCGGTCACCGGTACGATAACTTCAGGCGGCAGGCTCTCCCGCCGGAAAGTCTCGACGGCCCTGTCAGGATGCCCTTCACGCTTTTTCACCGTGGTATGGGTGGTAAGCGCCCCGAGCTTGGTCAGTGCATCCTCAATATAGTAGGGGGAGGGGCTGCGGTCAATGAGGTCGCAGTATTCCACGTTATCCCAGTAGAAGGACGCGTTCCCCAGGTCGCAGGTTGTCTCCGCGGGAATAACGTCGTTGCCGCCCGGGTCCAGCTCAAGGTCGCCGACGGACTCGATGGCGCAGCCGCTGTTCAGACTCATATCCCGGTTAACCCTGACACGGCCACCTGAGGCGGGGTCCAGGTTGACGTCTTCATCGCTATCCAGGGTAATATCACCACCATCCACCGAGCGCAGGGCCAACCCACCCACGATGCCTTCCAGGTACCCCCTGAGTGTCGAACAGTCGGAACGGTACACCTCGAACCTGTCACCGCAGGTTTTGATGTTGATACCCGTAATGGTGCCAGCGGTTATATCACCGATATCGGCCGAGATGGCAGAAAGCTCATCCACATCTATTTCCCCTGCCCCGATACGCTCGGCATAGAGGTTCTTCACCCCCAGTCGGTAAAAATCGAGGCCGATATCGCTCAGCACCTCCATCCTGGAGAATAAAAGCCTTACATCGAGCCATCCTCCAAAGGAAAACGACATCGCAAATTTTCCCGGCGAATACTTCCTGGTGATCGATCCGACATTGCCCGAGCGCCACTCGCCATCCCTGTTATCGCTTATCCGAACGTAGTCGAATAGCTCGGCACCGCAGTTCATCGGAACATGCGCTTCACCCTTCTGGACCCCGAGCTGAAAACGGGAAAGCAGAGCGGCGGCTATACTGGAAGCCTGGTCGTCGCTATCGAGGCGGGCGTACTTCTGGTAGCGCATCTCACGGAATGCACCGACGCTTTCCCCGTCGCTGGCATAACCGGAATACTGCGGGCTGTCACCAGGGTGAGAGCGAACCACAACATAATTGGGAATGACCAGGCTGCTCCGGTAGGACCTGGAGAAAAAGGTGTGGCCGCCGGACAGCTGGTACTGGTAGTCGTAGCCGGTGCCACCCGTAACCGGTTCCAGGATATGAACCTTGCCGTCACCTCCGAAGTGCATTACGCAATGGGTGTGGTCGAGCAGCCGCTTCAGTGCGGACAGGCGAGAGCCGTTCATATAGATACGGAACCCGTCCCGTGGACAGTAGCTGCCC
>JAWOBD010000095.1:0-3428 GCA_046498175.1 Dehalococcoidales bacterium
GGCGATGAGCTTTATTGTATCCAGCGCGATGTCCTCACCCAGTACTATTTTGATGATGGTATCGTTTCTCTGCCCGAAATTGCGCCTGAAATCAGCCTCGCTGAAGTTCAGCCCGTGTTCGGCAAAGACAGACTGCCAAGCCTTCATGTGATATGGTGCGGTGTCGGCAATAACTCCATCCATATCCCATATCACCGCCATCTTTCCGCCGGTCATCATTCCAACCTACTCCAGAACTCCCGTTCCTTAATTAAAAGCGATAGCCCTTCTCGCTGATGTACTGGGTGGCTCTCGCCTCGGTTACCACCGTACCATCATCCAGAGTCAGTTTTGCCCGCGTTTCGGCAAACCTGCGCTCTTTTCTCGTTGTCCAGGCACTTATAATAAGGTGTTCCCCTACCTTAACCGGCCGTCTAAACTTGACTTCCATTACGGCGGTAACCCCGGGAACATCCTCAAAGTAGGCAGCGTAAGCCATTGCTTCGTCGAGGAGGGTGGTCAGGATACCGCCGTGGATGATGTTCTGCCAACCCTGGTGCATATCGGTGGGGGTAAACTCAGAAGTGGCCACGCTGCCGTCCCAGTCAAAGCTCAGCTTTACCCCACACGGATTTTTCCTGCCACAGCCAAAACACATATCACTGGGCGCAATCGATGGCCCTTGCTTATCCTTACGCGCCATGCTAACCGAAAATACCTCTCCGCTTTTTTGGTTTGGTAATATGCGGGCGCCTCAGGTAAATCGGGCTCAAGCTAGCCGGATCGTTGTAGCACCCTATTTTGAGCTGTTTCTCCCCCAGTTCGGCAAGAAAACCCGCCCGACGGAACCTGGCTACCGGCGACGTTATCAGTGCCTTTTGTTCCAGAATCTCTTTTAGCCTGCTGGCAATATATGGAGTGATTTCACCACAGAATATTGTTCTGGTGGTTATCCAAGAACAAAGTTTTTCCAGGGTGGTTACCTGTTCGGAAAGAACACCCTGCCAGCGATTGTATTTTTTCCGGTAGATAGCAGCAGCAATCTCTCCTCTACCTGCCCCGAATATCGGGCACACCGGTAGCCCTGTCTCGGCATGCTGGTAGGCAGCCAGTTCCAGGCTACTGATACCGACAAGGGGAATACCCAAGCTGAAAGCCAGCCCCTTGGCCACGCTGATGCCGACCCGAAGCCCATTATAGCTGCCCGGACCCCTGGCCACAATTATGCCGCTCAATGAGACCGGACTCAGCCCCGCCTGACTGAGCATATCGGCCAGACGTGGCAGTAACTGTGTAGAGTGGTTCTGCCCGCATTGCCAGGTAAGCTCGGCCTTAAGTTCACCACCATCAATCAGCGCCAGGCTGGCTATATCGGTCGATGTGTCTATCGCCAGTCGCATTACCCGCTATTTCTTCCTGTCCCGTCGTAAATACCCTTTAGCCGCGCAAGCATTTCCTCATAATGACTGCCATGGGGTATCAGGCAGATATTGCGTTGGCTTCCTTCACAGTAGCTCATTTCAATCAGGAGGTTTTCTACCGGGAGCAGGCTCAAGCCGTTATCTGCCCACTCTACGACAGAAACCCCGTTGCCGTACAGGTAGTCATCCAGACCCAGGTCACTGATTTCTTCCCGGCATTCCAGACGGTAAAGGTCCATATGGTACAGCGGGAACCTGCCGTATAGCTCTCTCATTATAACAAAAGATGGGCTCGAGGCATAATCCCTGATACCCATTCCCCGGGCAATACCCTGGGTCAGACAGGTTTTGCCACTACCCAGCCGCCCGGTGAGGAGGATAACATCCCCGGGCCTTACCATCCTGCCGATAAGTGTGCCGATTTTCCGGGTATGCACAGAGCTCTCACTGATCATGTTGAGTTCAGCCAATATGGTTTGCTCCTCATAAAACTATGCGGACGTTATACCGAAATGCTGCCAGCCTTTTCGCAAAGGCTCAAAGGGGTATCCACTGGAGTCGACCAGAACAACTTCCCCTTTCCGCTCATCCGTCATTTCGCCGATTACTGTTACCGGACACCGGGTACCCAGACGAACCCGGTTGATTTCTTCTATCCTGCCGGTAAAAAGTAGCTCGTAATCCTCACCACCGGCTAGCGCCATCTCAGCTGCGCCCTCAGGAAAATTGGCCCTTACTACCGGGTGTACGGGTATATTATCAACCCTAATATGAGCACCAAGCCCGCTGGCCAAGCAGATATGGCCCAGGTCCGAGCACAGCCCATCGCTCACATCTATCGCTGCCCTTATCCCCTGTTCCAACATCAGCTTTCCTTCCGCTATACGCGGAACCGGATGAAAAAAAGCCTCCTTCAGGGTTGACGCGGTATCCGGTTTAACCCTGATCTCTCCATTCAATACCGCCAAACCGGCACTAGCTGCGCCCAGGTAACCGGTGACAGCTACCAGGTCACCCGCTCTGGCTGCCGACCGCGTCAAAATATGCCCCTCACCCCCGTGGGCACAACCCAGAACGGTAATGTCGATTACAATTTGAGAGGCCCGGCTTACGTTGCCGCCGCAGATGATGACACCGTTCTCTTCAGCCTGGGCAATCATTCCCCGGTAGACGGCGGTAATATCTTCCACCGCGGTTGTTTCCGGCAGCGCGAGTGACACCAGAGCATACCGCGGGACACCTCCCATGGCAGCGATATCACTCAGATTTATGGCCAGTGCCTTCCATCCGACCTCTTCCCAGGGAAACATGCCGGCCTGGAAATGTACGTCCTGAATAAAGGAATCCGCGGTGGCCAGTTCCACCCCGGTTCCGCTCTGCCAGGCGGCGGCGTCATCACCGATTCCGAGCAGAAGCCCTTTCCAGTCGGCCGGGTGTCCCTCCCTGGATTCCCGCACCATTCCTGCCAGAAGGTCGATCAGCCCGAATTCGCCCAGTTCAGAGACCTCCATAGCTAGAATTATAACACGCACCCTGCTGAGTAACAACGAGACAGTACCATCCGTGAAATAAATAATTCGGGGTCATTCATGCCCTCCGAAAAGTCTGGTCACAGCGCCAAAAAGCTGATATATTGTTTAGCGAGATGCGTTGTGCAATTATAGCCGATATTCACGCCAATATGGCCGCCCTATCCGCCGTAATGGATGACATCAAGCGGCGGGGAGGCGTCGAGCAGGTCTGGTGTCTCGGCGATATTGTCGGCTACGGCCCTGAACCACATCAGTGTATTGAAATCGTGCGGCGGTTGAGTGACGTATGCGTGGCGGGAAACCACGATAGGGCGGCAACCGGCAAGCTCAACCTGGCAGAGTTCAACCCCGAAGCCGCCTACGCCTGTCGCTGGACAGCAGAGCAAATAAAAGGTGAGGACATCGCCTTTCTGGATGAGCTGCCCGAGGTGGCAACCAGGGACGATTTCACCCTGGTTCACGGTAGCCCCAGACAGCCCGTCTGGGAGTATCTATT
>JAWOBD010000013.1:0-11371 GCA_046498175.1 Dehalococcoidales bacterium
ACAGCCTGGAGCAACGCAATGTGGATACCGGCAGGCTCTACATCAGCGATCGTGCACACCTCATTATGCCCTATCATACCCTTCTGGATGGACTCGAGGAGGATTCCAGGGGCGGTAAAGCTATAGGGACAACGCGCAAGGGTATTGGTCCTGCCTTTGCCGATAAAATGGCCCGGCTTGGTATCAGGGCCGGTGAGCTGCTGGAAAAGGAAGCTCTGAGGGAGAGGCTGGGCACCATCCTGGAGAGCAAAAACGCTCTTTTGAGCCGTGTGTACGGTGTGGACCCTCTCTCACTGGACGAAATATATGAGCGATATTGCCGCTACGGGGAAATATTGAAGCACCGTATCTGCGATACGATAGTGATGGTGGAAGAGTTCCTGAATAGGGGTGATGCCATTATGCTTGAGGGAGGACAGGGGGCATTGCTTGACCCGGACTTCGGCACCTATCCCTATACCACCTCATCATCACCCCTGGCCGGTGGCGGCTGCCTGGGCAGCGGTATTGGCCCCAACCGCATTGATAATATACTGGGTGTGGTCAAGTCCTATTGCACCCGGGTGGGTAGTGGCCCGATGCCTACCGAGCTTACCGGCGAAACCGGGGACTCCATCCGGGAACGGGCCCACGAGTACGGCACCACCACGGGCAGACCACGCCGCTGTGGCTGGTTCGATGCCGTTGCCACCGGCTTCAGCGCCTCGGTTAACAGCCTGAGCGGCATTGCTCTTACCCGTCTTGATGTTCTGGATGCACTGCCGCAGGTGAAAATATGTACCGGATATGAATTAAACGGCAGAGTAGTGAAGTACTTTCCCGCCAGCGTGACGGCGCTGGGCAAGTGTAAGCCCGTTTATGAAGAGCTGCCTGGCTGGCAGTGTCCCATTGGTGATATCCGCAGTTACGAGGATCTGCCTTTGGAGGCCAGGCAATACGTAGCCAGACTGGAAGAGCTTGTTTCCTGTCCGGTTAAAATTGTCTCGGTGGGTGCCGAAAGGGAGCAGACCATTTTCAAGGAACCGCTCTCTTTCTGATTGCGAATTACGGGATATATACCTGATGTACCAGGAGAAATCCACAGAGGTTGTCTGCTTCCTTCATTGTAAAGGAAGATCGATTTTGTAGTCCTTCAGCGTTTCCCTTATGAAGGCTGCCGCCTTTTCATCGGGTGGGGTAAGGGGTAGGCGTGGGTCGCCGACCGGAAAGCCGATGTGGTTCAGGGCGTACTTGGTCGGGATCGGGTTGGCCATTACGAAAAGGGCATTGACCAGGGGCAGAAGGCGGCGGTGGCTCGCGGCGGCGGTGGTGGTATCCCCTGCCAGGAAACTATCAATCATCTGCTTTATCTGATTGCCGACCACGTGGGAGACAACGCTGATGACGCCGTAACCGCCCAGCGCAAGTATGGGAATCGTATCGGTGTCGTTGCCGCTCCATACCAGGAAATCATCCGCGGTACCTTCGATAACTCTGGCTACCTGCTGCATGTTACCGCTCGCTTCTTTCAGGCCGACTATATTGTCTATCTGGCTCAGGCGTATGATGGTTTCGGCAGAGACGCTGACCACGGTACGCGAAGGGACATTGTACAGGATGCAGGGCAGGCCGGTGCTTTCTGCAATGGCCCGGAAATGCTGGTACAGCCCTTCCTGGGAAGGCTTGTTGTAGTAGGGTACCACCAGAAGACAGGCATCGACGCCGATTTCCTCTGCTGCCCTGGTTGCCTCGATAGCCTCCGCCGTGCTGTTGCTTCCTGTGCCGGCAATTACTACTCCGCGCCCGGCTACTGCTGACTTCACCTCGGCGAAGAGGCGTCTCTCCTCATCCCGGGTAAGGGTGGGCGATTCACCTGTGGTTCCCACCACCACCAGCCCCTCGCTACCCGAGTCAAGGAGGGCCAGGGCTAGCTTCCTGGCCTGATCGTAATCTACCTCTCCCTTATCGTTGAAGGGGGTTACCATTGCTGTTATCAGTCTTCCCGCTTCTATCATTATTTGCCCTCCCCCGGGTGCAGCCATTCCCTTTTAATCATCTCCTCGGCAATCTGGACGGTGTTCAGGGCTGCCCCCTTGCGAAGATTATCGGCAACAACCCACATAACCAGACCGGTGGCACATGAGGCATCCTGGCGGATACGGCCGACGAATACCTCGTCGGTACCGGCCGAAGGCCATGCCTGCGGGTAGAGGCTTATCGAGTTATCGTCGAGCAGCTTGACCCCCGGAGCCTGGGCCAGAATCCGGCTGGCATCGTCGGGGGACATTGCACTGGCGAACTCGATGCTGATAGCCTCGCTGTGGCCGGTGTACACGGGGACCCGTACGCAGGTGGCTGAAATGGCAATTTCATCGGTGTGCATTATCTTCCTGGTTTCCTCCACCATCTTCCATTCCTCTTTGGTGTAGCCGTTATCCAGGAAAACACCTATCTCGGGCAGGGCATTGAATGCTATCTGGTGGGGATAGACGTGCGGAATCACGCCCTGGCCGTTCAGAATTTGTCTTGTTTGCGTGGTAAGCTCGTCTATGGCGGCTTTGCCGGTTCCTGAAACTGCCTGGTAGGTATCGACGACTATCCGTTTGATGGGGTTAACTCTGTGCAGGGGATCGATGGCCACTACCATCTGGATGGTGGAGCAATTGGGGTTGGCGATAACGCCGTTATGCCGCTGGATATCCTCGGGATTGACCTCAGGTACCACCAGAGGCACCTTCGGGTCCATGCGGAAGGCCGAGCTGTTATCGACGACCACTGCCCCGGCCCTGACGGCCAGCGGCGAGAAATAGTGGCTGACCTCGGCTCCGGCGGAAAACAGGGCGATATCTATTCCGTGGAACGAATCGGCGGTGGTTTCCCTGACCTCGATGTCCTTGCCGGCAAAAGTCACCTTTTTGCCCGCAGAGCGGTCGGAAGCGAACATTTCAATCGATTCTATCGGGAACATGCGCTGCTCAAGGATCCTGATGAATTCGTGGCCGACGAGGCCGGTGGCCCCGACTATGGCTAGTTTATAACTCTTCAAGATTATCCCTCCAGACCGAGCAGGCTATCCAGACCATAGATAAGCCCCTGATGCCGGACCACTTTTTCAATAGCCATTATCACTCCGGGCATAAAGCACTCCCTGCTGATGGTATCGTGGCGTATGGTCAGTGTCTGACCGGGACCGCCCAGTATTACCTCCTGGTGTGCGAGCAGCCCGGGCAGCCTGATGCTGTGTATGTTTATTCCCTCCAGCTCTTCCCCCCGGCTGGGGTGTTGCCCCTTCTGTTTCGCCGGGGTAAACGGTTTGTTGCGGGCCGATGCCATAGACTGGGCGGTGGAGAGGGCTGTACCCGAAGGGGCATCGACCTTCCGGTCATGGTGTAGTTCAATAATCTCGGCATGGTCCAGATATTTACCGGCTATTCTGGCCAGGTGCATCATCAGTACCGCCCCCAGGGCGAAGTTGGGCGCTACCACTGCCCCTATGCCGCGGTCCCGGGACAGACGGCTGATCTCGTCAACTTCATCTTTGCTCAGGCCCGTGGTTCCTATTACCAGGTTTATTCCTCTGGCGGCGGCGGTGCGTGCTGCTGGCATGGCAGCCTGGGCCACGGTGAAATCCACCAGCACTTCTGCCTGATATTCCTTGAGCAGCTGCTCCAGGTCCGGTGACAGGCTTACGCTGCCGGAGCCATCTGGCAGGGGCAGGCTATCTCCGGAGGCATTCATGTCTACGGCGCCGGCTATCCGCATCCCATCCTGGCGGCAGACAGCGCTTACTACCTCACTGCCCATTTTACCCAGAGCCCCGTGTACCACTACTCGAACCGGTTCGGTCATAGGTACTACATCCTTTTCCCTGAGCTATTTCTGGGGTTGCCGCCCGGTCTGTTCCTGTGGTTCGGCTCCGGTTTGCCGGACGACCTGCCTGCTGTCTTTGCCCCGCCGGTTTTACTGCCCTCGTCTCTCTGTGAGGTTTCGAAAGCAGCCCGCCTTGACAGGTTGATTCTCCCCATCCGGTCGATTTCGGTCACCTTTACCGTAATCTCGTCACCGACCTTGACCACATCCTCGACACAGGCCACGCGGTGGTCGGCCAGTTCGCTGATATGTACCAGGCCTTCCTTGCCGGGCAGTATTTCGACGAAGGCACCGAAGTTCATCAGGCGCATTACCTTGCCCGTATAGATGGCACCCACCTCGACCTCCCTGGTAAGGCTGTTAATCATATCGATGGCCTTCTGGGCAGCTTCGCTGTCTGCAGAGCCGATAAGTATGGTGCCGTCATCTTCGATGTCAATACTCACCTTGGTTTCTTCCGTAATCGCCCTGATGGTTTTACCCTTGGGACCGATAACGGTGCCGATTTTCTCCGTGTCTACTTTGAGCTTGTATACCCGGGGCGCGTATTGGCTCAACTCGCTTCTGCTGGTGCTGATGGTCTTGCCCATTACATCCAGGATGAAAAGGCGGGCCTCACGGGCCTGGTGCAGTGCCTGGCGCAGGATTTCCATGTTCAGTTTCTTGACCTTGATATCGAGCTGCAGAGCAGTAATCCCCTCCACTGTGCCGGCGACCTTGAAGTCCATATCGCCGCACGCATCCTCCGCGCCTTCGATGTCTGTCAGGACGGCGAACTCATCCTCGCTGCCGGTGATTACGCCCATGGCGATGCCGGCAACTGCCCTTTTTATCGGTATCCCGGAATCCATCAGGGACAGGCTCGAGGCGCAGACGCTGGCCATGGAGGTGCTGCCGTTGGAGCTCAGTACCTCGGATACCAGGCGGATGGTATAGGGGAATTCGTCGCTATCGGGAAGTATCGGCAGGAGGGCCCGTTCTGCCAGGGCGCCGTGACCAATCTCCCGACGTCCCGGCGAGCCCAGCCGCTTGACTTCGCCTACGGAAAACGGGGTGAAGTTGTAGTGGTGCATGAAGCGTTTCGTCTCCTCGATGCCCAGCCCGTCAATCCGCTGTTCCTGCCTGGTCGAGCCCAGTGTGCTGATGGTTAGGACCTGTGTCTGGCCGCGGGTAAACAGCGCCGATCCGTGAGTTCGGGGCAGGACACCCAGCTCGCAGCTCAGGGGGCGAATTTCGCTCAGAGCACGCCCGCTGATGCGCTGTGACCGCTCCAGGATATTGGACCTTATTCTGGACTTCATTTCCGCTTCGAAGGCGGATGAGATTTCTTTTTCTGTAAACATCTCTGCCAGCGCCTGGCAGACCTCGTTTTTGAGATCTTCGAGTGCGCGGTTCCGCTTTATCTTGTCTGGTTCGGCGAGGGCTGTATCCAGCCTTTCATCGGTTGCCCTGGCGACCGTGGGCTTTAGCTCGGGGCTTTCGGTGGGTGTGGGCATATCTGCCTTGGCCTTGCCGCAGGCCTCGTGGAACCTGTCCTGAAGCTCTATAATCGGCTGGTTGGCCCGGTGTCCGAACTCAATGGCCTCAATCATGGTGTCCTCGGACACCTCGGATGCCCCTGCTTCCACCATGACCACGGAGTCGCGGGTGCTGGCGACGACAAGGTCAAGCTTGCTCTCTTCGAGCTGGGTCAGGGTGGGGTTCAGTACCATATCGCCTTCGATGTAGCCTACCCGTACGGCGCTGACCGGCCCGGCAAACGGTACCTCCGATACCGATAACACTGCCGAGCCTCCGATGACGGACAGGATGTCGGGGCTGTTTTCCTGGTCTGCGGAAAGGACGGTAACGATTACCTGTATATCCCGCCGCCAGTCCTTAGGAAGCAGAGGGCGCAGGGGCCGATCGGTAAGCCGGCAGGCCAGTATCGCCTCCTGGCTGGGGCGTCCCTCGCGCCGGATGAAGCCGCCCGGAATTTTCCCGGCAGCATATAGCCTTTCTTCATAATCTATGGTCAGGGGGAGAAAATCCGTCCCTTCCCGGGGCTCGCTTGAGGTGCAGACGGTAACCAGTACCACAGTGTCGCCGTAGCGAATTGTGGCGGCGCCTTCTGCCTGCCCGGCGAGCTTCCCGGTCTCGATAACAAGGGTTCTCCCGCCTACATCACACTGAAAAAGTTGACTTTCGTTCAATCCAAAATCCCCTTGTTATCCTTATTTTCTCAGCCCGAGCTGGGCAATCAGCTGCTGGTAGCGTTCCTTGCTTTCCCGGCTGAGGTAGGAAAGTAATCTTCTCCTCTGCCCGACCAGCTTGAGCAGACCCCGCTGGGTGTGATAGTCGTGGCGGTTTTCTGCCATGTGGCGGGTGAGTTCGTTTATACGCTGGGTAAGCAGCGACACCTGAACCTCGGTGGAACCGGTGTCGTCCTCGCTGCGCCTGTATTTACCGATTAGTTCTGTTTTCTTCTCTTTGTACAAGCCAAACTCCCTTTTTCTGGAAGCAGTCGAAAAATCTGCCCCATTCTGATTTATTGTTATTATAAACGTGAAAATTATAGCATAACCACGTTTCTGTGTAAATTTTGAGAGATTGAATACCGGCGAATTTTCTATTATTGGCTTGATAAACTGGCAGGTATTATTGAAAACCAAACCCTGCTGCTGGAAGGTAACGGGGTATATGTGCTAATCTTTGATAAGAGTCCCCCGGCTTCGGGGTCTCATTGCATCATGAATGTTGGAGTATGCCGGATTAATTTCCGCCTTCACGAAAACTGCTCCCTCAAGGGTAAAAGGCAGGTGGTCAAGTCGATTACCGGAAGGGTGAGCAGCCGCTTCAATGTCGCTGTTGCCGAGGTTGAGGACCACGACCTCTGGCAGTCAATCACCCTGGGAGTCTGCTGCGTGAGCAACAGCAAACGGCACTCCAACGAGGTCCTTTCCCGGGTGGTGGACTTCATTTCCAGGAGCCGTTTCGAAGTGGAGATGCTTGACTACGAGATAGAGCTAATCTCAGTTTGATGGCATTCCCTCCGGGTGAGGCGCACCTTCTGGTGTAGAGAGGATTATGGATACCGCTGCCTTTCTGGATTACATTACCACCCGCCCTGGCTATAACGGCCAGATTGCCCACAAAGAGCATATACCGGCGCGGGAGGCAAGCTACGGCGAGACGGAAATCCCGTTGCCGGCGAGTCTTGTTGATTGCCTCGAGCAGCACGGGTTGTTGCCCCTCTATTCGCACCAGGCTCAGGCCATAGACCATATTCGCCGGGGTGAGAATACCATGGTTGCGACTACCAGCGCCAGCGGCAAGACCCTGTGCTACAACATCCCGGTCCTGGAGATGATAACCACGAAGCGTACCGGACGCGCTCTATACCTGTTTCCCACCAAGGCCCTGGCGCAGGACCAGCTTCATAAGCTGCGTGGCCTCTACTGTCCCGCCCTGATCGGGGCCGATGAGGCGGATACCTTCGATGGTGATACGCCGCGCGCGGAGAGGGCCTCGATAAGGAAACGGGGGCGGATATTAATGACCAACCCGGATATGCTCCACCTGGGCATATTGCCCAACCACGCCAACTGGGCCCGACTGCTCGGGCAGCTCAAATACGTGGTGATAGACGAGGCGCACAATTACCGGGGCGTTTTCGGCTCGCAGGTCGCCTGTGTTATACGCCGGCTGCGCCGCCTCTGCTGCCTTTACGGCTCTGACCCCACTTTCATACTTTGCTCGGCGACGATAGCCAATCCTCTGGAGCATGCCGCGGGGCTGGTCGGGGTGGAATTCAGCCTGGTCGAAGGCGATGGCTCTTCGCATGGCGAGAAGGAGTTCGTTTTCTGGAACCCTCCCCTGATTGATGAGGCGAAGAGCGTGCGCCGCAGCGCCAACAGCGAGGCTACCGAGCTATTTACCGCACTGGTGAGTCAGCATACCCGCAGCCTTGCCTTTGCCCGTACCCGGCGGCTTACCGAGCTCGTCTACCTCTATTCGCAAAAGCGCCTGGCCCGGGCCAGCCCCGGCCTTGCTGAGAGAATCAGGCCCTACCGCGCTGGCTATCTCCCCGAGGACCGTCGCCGTATAGAACGGCAGCTATTCAGCGGGGAACTCCTGGGTGTGGTGGCTACAAATGCCCTCGAGCTGGGGATAGATATCGGTGAGCTGGAGGCCACCGTGCTCACAGGGTACCCGGGCAGCATCGCCAGCACTTGGCAGCAGGCGGGCCGCAGCGGCAGGGGTGAGAAAGAGTCGATGAGTTTCCTGGTTGCGATGGATAATCCCCTCGACCAGTACCTTATGCACCACCCCGAGCACTTTTTCACCAGGAGCTTTGAAAATGCCCTGGTCAACCCGGACAACCCATATATACTCGCCGACCATCTGCTCTGTGCCGCCTGGGAGCTGCCGCTTACGGGGAGTGACGGGCGGTTTTTCGGTGATACCCTCCGTGGGGAAATGGAGGAACTGGAGGAGAAGGGCTATCTGCGCAAACGCCGGGGCAGGTGGTATCTCTCGCCTTCGGTCAGGTATCCTGCCGGGTCGGTAAATATCCGCTCTACTGGCGGTGAAGGCTATTCCGTTATCGACGGCCGTACCGGCTCCCTTATCGAGACGGTGGAAGCGAGTGTGGCCTTTTTCCAGATACATCCCGGTGCCATTTACCTCCACCAGGGAGAGTCCTACCGGATAACCAGGCTCGACCTTCCCGGCCGTACCGCCTATGCCGAGCCGACCGAGGTTTCCTACTATACCCAGTCGAAGGATATAACCGATCTGCATATTACCGGGGTTATGCGCAGCAGGACCTGCGGCAGGGTAAATGTATTTCTGGGCACAGTGGATGTCACCACCGCCGTGGTCGCCTTCAGAAAGAAGGCCCAGTTCACGGAGGAGGTGCTTGGCGAGGAGCCGCTCGATTTGCCTCCGCAGAATTTTGCCACGGTGGCATTGTGGTTCGACCTGCCCTCAGGTGGGTTGGTCAGGCTGGAAGAGGAGGGGCTTGACCCTGCGGGCGGGCTGCACGCCATCGAGCATGCTGCGGTGGGGATGTTGCCCCTTTTTGCCCTCTGTGACAGGAATGATATTGGTGGGGTTTCCACCCTTCATCATCCCGATACGGGCCGGGCCCAAGTGTTTATTTATGATGCCCACCCCGGTGGTATCGGTATTGCCGAGAAGGGTTTTGACTTGATGGGCCAACTGTGGCAAACTACATTCACAGCAATCAGCGAGTGCCCCTGCCAGGAGGGCTGTCCCGGATGTATACAATCGCCCAAGTGCGGCAACAATAATCGACCCCTTGATAAGCGTGCCGCTCTGTTGCTTCTGGAGGAACTTCTGGCAGAGGGGTAGCCTCCAGAATAGAGAAAGAATTAGCAGGTAATGATAGAAATCGGTGTCGACCCGGTTGCCTTTACCATAGGCACCCATGAAGTCAGGTGGTACGGCGTTATCGTTTCCATAGCGGTTGCCGTAGTGGTGCTCTGGGCATACCGTCACGTTACGAAGATAAAGGATACTCTTGCCGCTCCCCCCGATATCATGCTGGCGCCGGTTGGCATTGCCTGCGGTATAGGCGGTGCCAAGCTGGTCCACGTCTGGGAAAGCTGGCACTACTATGTGGAGCACCCGGCGGAGATATTCAGCGGTGGAGGGCTTGCGATATACGGGGGCATCATCGGTGCCACCCTGGGTATATGGCTCTATATACGATTCAGCAACCGGGGCAGGGAAGCAATCCGCGACTTTTTTGCCGTTACCGATTTTATCGCTCCGGGTATTATACTGGCTCAGGCTATTGGCAGGATAGGCTGTACCATAAATGGCTGCTGCTACGGAAATCAGGCTGCGGAATGGTTACCCTGGAGCGTGGTGTATACCCATCCCAATAGTTACGCTCCGCTCAATATACCAGTTCATCCGACCCAGGTTTACGAGATAATATTTGCCCTCGCCGCTTTCGGTATCCTGCTCAAGCTGGTGGGTCGGCTCAAACCGCCCGGCTCGGTTTTCCTGGTCTATCTGATAATGTATTCTGCCTGGAGAATTGGGGTTGGGTTCTGGCGTTACGCCGATGCCTACTTTGCCTTCGGGCTGAGCCAGGCTCAAATAATCTCGATCGTGGTTCTGGCGGGGAGCCTCTTCATTTATCTCTACCGCCGCAAACGATACGTTGACGAATTGAACCAGTCTGTTTAACTGAACTATGAAAAGAGGCGCCCCGAAAGGCGCCTCTTCATTTGAGTGGACATAACGATGGAATTTTATCCGTTCCGCTGATTCTAACCCCGCTTATGTGCAGGTCAGTGCGGTAAAATACACGGGAATAGGCCGCGAATGGCCGATATTATTTAACCCTGCCGCTTCTTCTTCGCTTGGCATTCTTCTTTGCCTTCAGCCGAGCAGCATCCCTCTTGGAGAGGAAATAGCGGTGGGACTTCGCCTCGCGAAGAATCCCCCCCATCTGCACGGCTCTCTGGAATCGCCTGAGCAGGGAATCCTGGCTTTCGCCTTCACGTACTGTAACTTCTAACGGCATAACACTCCAAAATCCGACCAGCACAAACAACACTGACATTGCCACGTTGTTACAGGATAGCGGGCCGAAATATTATCTATTTATCCCCTCTGTTTAATTTTACTGTAGCACTCGCTACAGTAGACCGGTCTGCCCTCGCGTGGCTCGAACGGTACTTCGGTCTCCTTGCCACACTCGGCACATACCACGGAAAACATCTGCCGGCGCGGCCGGTAGTTGTAATCACCATCCCCATAGCGCTGAGATCTCCTTGCCTGGCGGCAGGAAGGGCAGCGTTTGGGTTCGTTGGTATAGCCTTTGGAGGCGAAGAATTCCTGTTCCTCTGCGCTGAAGGTGAACGTGTTACCACAGTCGGAACACTGGATTACCTTTTCCTCAAAGCTCATAAGTGGACCCTTTCTCCTCTCTTAATAGTTGGCTAGTTCCAAGGTCACCTAGAGCTTGAGTAAATACCGAGAATAACCGTGTTGACTAAGCAAATTGCAAGATAACCTGGCTATAACCACCAGAGAAATTCTACAATAAATGAATCTGTTTTGCAAGAGGGTGATTATCGATTTATGGTAAATTATATCGTTACCTGGTAAGAACGGTTCTTTTGAAGATATTCAGAACCGTCAGAAGGCACATATTAATACAAGATTATTAAGCTAATTGATGAAATATTGACATAAAAGTTAATATTGGATACAATAGTTTTGTTATGGCAGGTAAGGATTACTACAAAATTCTGGGCGTAAAGCGTGATGCTCCTGAAAAGGAGATAAAGCAGGCTTACCGCAAGCTGGCGCGCAAGTATCACCCCGATCTCAACCCGGGTGATAAGTGGGGGCTCATCGAACCGAACTGTATGACTCCACGTATACTCATGCTGGGCTGGGGGTTTCCACCGAACGTCACCGGCGGTCTCGACACCTGGGTCGGTGAAGTGTTCGAGGCCTTCGAACGGAAGGACGCAGAGCTGCAACTGTTGTTACCGGG
>JAWOBD010000049.1:0-4658 GCA_046498175.1 Dehalococcoidales bacterium
ATACTTGTCCGCAAGCGAAAAGACGGGGGGTTCAGTAGCTGGGTATGGACAGTGGCGGGCATTTTCTATGTCGGTTGGCTTCTGGGGCATATGGTGGCTCTCAGGGGGCTGGAAGACGGCAGGAATTGGGTATTCTTTATCCTTTTTGTTACCTGGGTGTCCGATACATTTGCCTATTTCGTCGGGAAAAGATTGGGCAGACACATGCTTGCTCCTGGTATCAGTCCTGGCAAGACCTGGGAGGGAACGGTCGGGGGGCTTGGAGCTGCGATGGCGATGAGCGTACCATTCTTCGCCCCTACCCCTTTCCAGCTTCCTCTGGGTTACGGGCAGTTAATCCCGCTTGCTATCCTGGTGAGTGTTTTTGGGCAGCTTGGGGACCTTGTCGAATCCCTGCTCAAGCGCAATATGGGAGCAAAGGATTCCGGTAACCTTATGCCGGGCCATGGTGGTGTACTTGACCGGTTCGATAGCCTCATCCTCTCTGCTCCCGTGCTTTACTACGTGATATACTATTGCTTGATATGATAGATAGAGTAAAGAATATCGCCATTCTGGGTTCCACCGGTTCAATAGGCAGACAGACCCTGGGGGTAGTTCGCGCTTTTCCGGATAGATTTCGGGTAGTGGGACTGGCTGCGGGCAACAATACCGCATTGCTTGCCGGGCAGATAAGGGAGTTCCGGCCGGATATGGTTTACTTCCGGGGAGGTGGTGTTATTAACGACATTGATGAGGTGGAATACGAATTTTTAACGCCCGAGGAGATTGCCTCCCATACGGGTGTGGATACGGTGGTCATTGCTATCCCTGGAACATCGGCCCTGATGCCTCTGATGGCGGCGGCTAGGTCCGGCAAAGAGATTGCTCTTGCCAACAAGGAAGCGCTGGTTTCAGCGGGCGTCATCGCTGTCCGTGAAGTACGGACAAACCGGGCCCGCATACTGCCTGTTGATAGTGAACACAGCGCCATCTGGCAGTGCCTGGCTGGCGAGGCCGGTAAGCCGTTACGGCTTATTCTGACGGCATCGGGCGGTCCGTTCCTAGATTATCCTTCGGAGCAGCTCGATGAGGTTACCGTTGATGATGCACTGAAGCACCCCTCCTGGCAGATGGGGCCAAAGGTTACCATCGACTCGGCTACACTTATGAACAAGGGTCTTGAGGTTATTGAAGCCCACTATTTGTTTGATATTCCTTTTGATAGCATTGATATACTGATACACCGGCAGAGCATTGTCCATTCCATGGTAGAATTTGCCGATGGCTCTCTAAAGGCTCAGTTGAGCTATCCTGATATGAGGTTACCCATTCAGTATGCCCTGTCTTATCCCGAGCGGCTGGCCAATGGGGGAATAAGGCGGCTGGATGCAGATATGATGAAGAATCTTACCTTCGAGCAGCCCGAGATGGGGAAGTTTCCCTGCCTTGAGATGGCCATTGAGGCGGGTAAGTCGGGCGGTACGTGCCCGGTGGTGCTCTGCGCTGCCGACGAGATAGCGGTGGCGGAGTTTCTGGCCGGGAATATCAGGTTTAACTCGATTGCGAGTGTTGTCAGGAGTGTTTTAGAAGAGCACCGGGCCGTGGATAAACCGTCCTTGGAGGATATCATTGAGGCTGATAATTGGGCCCGGGCGGTGGCGACTGAGCATATCAGGAGCGAAGACCGGTGCCATTAACGATAATTATCTTCATTGCCGTCCTGGCCGGTATCATTATTGCCCATGAACTTGGACACTTCATCACCGCTAAGCTTTCCGGGGTTCAGGTCAAGGAATTTGGTATCGGCCTGCCTCCCCGCGTTTTCTCGGTAAGGCGTGGTGAAACATTGTATTCGCTGAACGCGATACCGTTCGGTGGCTTCAACAAGCTGTCCGGTGAAGAGGACCCGGATGCTCCAAGAAGCCTGGCCGGAAAGCCATTCGGCATCCGGTTCCTGGTGCTCAGTGCCGGTTCTCTGATGAATTTTCTGCTGCCGTTGATACTTATGACCATCGCCTTTATGATTCCCCACAATGTGCTGGTTGGGGAGGTATTTGTAAAAGAGGTGGCGCTTGACTCCCCGGCCGCGGTGGCAGGAATTGAGCCCGGGGACAGGATAATCAGCATTAACGATAAACCGGTGGGCAGCAGTAGTGATCTGCAGCGGTATATCCAGCTCGGGCTGGGGAAAGAGGTTACGGTAACCGTGGAGCATGCTGACTCGGAGGAGGAAGATATCGACCTGGTACCGAGGTGGAAGTCTCCCGAGGGAGAGGGTGCGATTGGCATCGTAATCGATATGCCCGATGCAAAGGTGGTAAAGATAAGTGAACCTGCCTGGAAAGCGCCGTCGATGGCGGTTACGGCGTGCGTGGAAACGCTGGTCCTCTTCAAAAACGGGATACTGAGTATGATGGCGGGCAACACCACGCTCGAGCTGACGGGGCCGGTTGGTATCGCCCAGATGACCGGCGAAGTGGCCAGGGTGGGTATCAGCCCGTTGCTTGAGTTCACCGCTTTCCTGAGTCTCAATATCGGCCTGATTAATCTTTTCCCCCTGCCCGCTCTTGATGGGGGGAGGATATGTTTCCTGTTGCTGGAAAAGGCACGGGGCGGCAAACGTGTTTCCCCGAAGACGGAAGGTCTGGTACACCTGATCGGTTTTATGCTTCTGATGGGATTACTTGCCGCGGTGACCTATAACGATATTGCGCGGATTATCACTGGCGGTAATTAACACCCTGTCTGGAAAGAACTGATGGTATTGAGGATATACCAGGAGAGAGTTTAAAGTTAAGGTGAAGCCAAGAAGGTCTAGCAAACCGGTTCAAATCGGTAGGGTCACCATCGGCGGTGGCTCCCCTATCGTGGTACAGTCTATGACCAAGACCGATACCAGAGATGTTATGTCAACCATCGCTCAGGTCAAGGATCTGGAGGAGTGTGGTTGTGAGATTGTACGCGTGGCGGTACCAGATACTGAGGCGGCACAGGCGATAAAAGAGATAAAGGCTGCTACCTCCATACCGCTGGTTGCCGATATTCATTTCGATTACCGGCTGGCCCTGGTGGCGCTTGAATCCGGGGCTGACGGGTTGCGACTCAATCCTGGCAATATCGGTGAACCCGGGGAGGTAGCCGAGGTGGCAAAATCGGCCGGAGAAAGGGATGTTCCCATACGTGTCGGTGTAAATGCCGGCAGCCTGCCTTCCCTTTCGAGTACTGGTGTACCCGTTTCCCGACGGATGGTGGATGCGGCAATGGGGCAGGTGAAACTGCTCGAGGATATGGACTTTGGTCTTATCAAGGTTTCCCTCAAGGCCTTCGATGTACCCACTACCATTGAGGCATACCTCGATATTGCCCGGAGAATCCCCTATCCCCTGCACATCGGTATCACCGAGGCAGGGCCGCCAGGAACGGGTATCATACGCAGTACGGCAGGAATTGCAACCCTCCTCTATCTTGGCATTGGGGATACCATCCGTGTTTCGCTGACGGGTGATCCGGTGGAGGAGGTGAACGCGGGATACGAGATACTGAAGTCTATGTCCCTTCGCCGGCATGGGCCGGTGCTGGTAAGCTGTCCTTCATGTGGAAGGGCCGAGGTCGATATTGTCCGGCTTGCCGGTGAGGTCGAGCAGAGGCTAAAGGGAATCAAGAAACCGCTTAAAGTGGCCGTTATGGGCTGTGTGGTAAACGGTCCTGGTGAGGCCTGTGATGCCGATGTTGGTATCGCCTGCGGCAGGGGGAAGGCTGTGCTTTTTGAGAAGGGAAAAAAGATAAGAACGGTAGACGAAGATTATGCCATCGATATACTGATGAGGGCAGTTGAGCGAATGGACAATTGAGTAATTGTGAAAAAATACATTTCATAAATTAACTCCGGTAGTATTGAAAATAGACGGTTATTTATGTATTATGAGAAGCGAATATATTCAATGAAGGAGGTTATCTGATGGGAAAGACATGGAAGGGTACAACTGCCGGTATTATGAGTATCATCGGTGGAATTTTTGGCATTGTCACTGGAGCGATTGCACTTAGCGTAGGTAGTCTAATTTCATATTTATCTGATATAACTGGTATGTTTGGAATGGGTGGATTGGGTGGTGGTTTTCTCGCCCTCGGAATAATAGCCCTGATTGGCGGTATCGTTACACTGAAGAGGAAGGCCTGGGGCTTCTGCCTGGCTGGTGCTATATGTGCCATGTTCCCCATCATTCCGCTGGGAGTAATGGCGATAATATTTGTTGCCATGGGCAAGAAAGAGTTTGTCCGGTAAATACGCTTTAGGGCTTTGACTGCTTTAATAACGCTTCGTTGCTCTACCATGCTCGGTAGGCTTGTTTTTGTGCTTGGTTTTGCTTTTATGTAAAGGCAAGGGTAATGGTTTGTTCTCTCAGGTTTCCTTGTTTCTCCAAATTTATCTAGAAGGGTTGATTTTGTAGATTGCGCATATCGAAACTGTTTGGCAGGACGCAGAGAGAGGTTCCCGCGGAAGCTGATACAGCCAGCCACCGGTTGATGCTGAGGGCGGGAATGATATACCAGGTGGCTGCGGGAATATACTCCTATCTTCCCCTGGCCTGGCGGTCTCTCCGGAAGATAGAGGATATTATACGCAGAGAGATGAATGCTGCTGGAGGACAGGAGCTTATGATGCCCGTCCTGCA
>JAWOBD010000024.1:0-12459 GCA_046498175.1 Dehalococcoidales bacterium
ACTACCCGCTGATGCAGAACCCGGACTACGCTGCTGACTTCGAGGCGCTGTTGGAGATCTGCGAGGAGCGGAACGTCGCCGTGCAGACGATCAAGTCGCTGGCCCGTCGCCGCTGGCCCGAGGGCGAGCGGACCGCCGCCACGTGGTACCAGCCCTTGGAAGAACAAGAGACCATCGACAAGGCGGTCCATTGGGTTCTGGGGGACTCCCGTGTCTTCCTGAACACTGCAGCCGACATCCATCTGCTGCCGAAGGTGCTGGACGCGGCTACCCGCTTCCATGGACGTCCACCCGAAGAGGAGATGGAGGCGCTCGTCGAAGAGAAGGAGATGGAGCCGCTGTTCACCTGATCCCTGATAGCGGGAGCGCGTTGCGACCTCAGCTCGAGAAAGGGGGGCTCCTATTGGCGATCACCCGAGGGCGCTGTCGCCCTGGTCAACACGAGCTGGCGCAGCCCAATCGGGAGTCCTTCCGGCTAAAGGCCCATGACCAGGAGCAGCGTAACGGTCAGGACCAATGCCAACGCGCCTATTGGCGCCATGCTCTGGGATGTGGCAGAGGATCCTGGCTCAGCTGGAGCTGCAGCTCACACGTGCCACGTTCGCGACGCTGCTAGAGGACAGCGAGGGCGTCGAGTGCAGAGACGGTGGTCTGATTGTGGCTGTACCGCCTTGAATTTCTTGCCGCCTGGAATACCGCCGCCGATATCGTAAATGATTTCCCGCAGCGTTATCCCCATCGGCACCTCCACCAGACCGGTGTTGTTGACCTTGCCTACAAGGGAGAATATCTTGGTTCCCTTGCTGTTCTCGGTGCCGGTTTTGGTATACCATTCGGCGCCCTTGTTGATTATCAGGGGTACATTGGCCCAGGTCTCCACGTTATTCAAGGTGGTGGGCTTATCCCAGAGCCCCTTTACCACCGTGTGAATGTATTTTGCCTTCGGCTCGCCCACTTTTCCTTCCAGGGATGCCATCAATGCCGAAGACTCGCCGCAGACGAAGGCACCGCCGCCACGGTTTATCCTTACCTTGAAATTGAAACCGGAGCCCAGGATGTTCTCTCCGAGCAGTCCGTACTCTTCAGCCTGTTCGATAGCCAGCTGTATATTCTTCACTGCAAGTGGGTATTCGTGGCGTACGTACACATATCCCTCGTGGCTTCCTATGGCGTATGCTCCAATTATCATACCTTCCAGTATGCTGTGGGGGTTCCCTTCCAGGAGGCTTCTGTCCATATAGGCACCCGGGTCTCCTTCATCGGCATTGCAGATGATATAGCGGATGCCGTCGTCTGATGGTGCGTTGCGGCAGGATTCCCACTTGATACCGGTGGGGAAACCTCCCCCACCGCGTCCTCTCAGGCCCGACTTCTTTATTTCTTCGATTACCGCCTCCGGCTTCGTTTCGGAAAGGACTTTTCCCAAGGCTGAATAACCGCCTACCGCAAGGTAATCCTCAATAAGGGTGGGGTCAATGTAGCCGTTATTGCCGAAAACAAACCGCTTCTGCCGGGCATAGAACGGTACTTCATGCTCGTGGATGAGCTTTTTACCGGAACCATCGGTATAGAGGAGTCGGTCAAGGATATTATCCTTGAGAATGGTCTCTGCTACTATCTCGGGAGCATCGCCGGCCTTGACACGCTGGTAGAATATATCCCTGGGCCGAATAACCACCAGTGGGCCTCTTTCACAGAATCCGTGGCATCCGGTGGTTCTGATATCAACCTTTTCCTCCAGCCCCAATCGCTTTACCTCTTCGCGGAAGGCCTCGGTTACCTTTTCGCAACCAAAAGCATGGCAGCCGGTCCCGCTGCAAATCGTTATGCACGGTTTGTTTTCATCACGCTTGCTTATTATTGATCCCTGTAGTTTTGCCAGTTCCTCAGGAGAGCTTAATCTGTCCAATAGCTTCCTCTTTCTTGTCAAGAATATTGTTTTATCATATCTTTGACCTTTTCCGAGCGCATCTGACCGTGATATTCTCCGTCGACGATTACCACCGGCCCCAGTGCACAGGCTCCGACGCAGTTGACCGTTTCCAGGGTAAAGCCGAGGTCCTCGGTGGTACCGCCACGCTCGACATCAAGTTCACGTTCGATAGCCTCCAGTACCTTGACCGACCCGCGGACGTGGCAGGCGGTACCCATACAGACATTTATCAGATGGCGGCCTCTGGGCGTCAGCCTCAGGGCCTTGAAAAAGGTAGCGATACTGTATAGTCTGCTTAAAGGGACATCCATGGTCCTGCTGACCTGCTCCAGGGACTCTCGGGGCAGGTAATTGTACTCTTCCTGGATATCCTGAAGGATGGATACAAGCATGCTGCTGTCATTCTCGTATCTATCCAGTATCGAGGCTACTTTCTTGTCTATCTTTCCTTCTGCTGTGTGCACTCTACCCTCTCCTTGAGCTTGGCGTATTCCTGATTTACCCTTTCCTGAATTTCCTCGACGGTCTTCTCCGAAAGGTGGCGAAACCTGCCCTGCATTTTCAGGTAATCCTGTACCGGGCGCAATTGCGGTACTTCTATGGTCATTCTGTAATTGCCGTCGACAACTTCGTATAGCGGGAAAATACCCGTTTCCACGGCCATGCGCCCCACCTTTATGGCCAGGTCAGGGGCACACCTCCAGCCGGTAGGGCAGACTGACAGGATATGTACGTATGCCGGGCCTGGTGTATTTGCTCCCTTTTCCACCTTATCCATCAGGTCGAAGGGGTAACTGGGGCAGGCAGTGGCAACGTAGGGAATGTTATGGGCTGCAGCTATGCCGGGCATATCCTTTTTCCAGGTAACCTGCCCGATGCTCTTCTTACCGGCCGGTGCGGTGGTGGTGGAGGCACCGTAAGGGGTGGCCGAAGACCTCTGTATGCCGGTATTCATATAGGCTTCATTGTCGAGGCAGATGTAGAGCATGTCGTGCCCTCTCTCCAGTGCGCCGGAAATGGCTCCAAATCCGATGTCGCTGGTGGCACCATCACCTCCCACAGCTACCACATTTATCTTCTTTGCCGGGCGCCTGCCTTTTCTCACCATCGCATTGAGGCCGGATTCTATGCCCGAAGCTACGGCAGCTGCGTTCTCAAACAGGGTATGAATCCAGGGTACGCACCACGAGGTGTGCGGCAACGGGGACGAGACAACTTCCATGCAGCCGGTAGCATTTACCACTATTACGTCTCTTCCCAGCGCCTTCAATGACTGCCTTAAAGCCAGGGCTTCGGCACAGCCGACGCAGGCACGGTGACCGGGGGCAAAGTTCTCCTTTTTGGTCACCAACTTGGGAACAAAAACACTGAATTTCTCCATTATTCCCTCACCCCGTACATTTCGAACTCCTGCTCGCTTCCTTCCCGGGCTACTTTCATGCCCCGCTCGATTATCTCTCTGAAGCCCGGGGTTGATACCACTCTGCCTCCCAGGCCTCCGACAAAGCCGATAACTTTAGGTCTCTTTTCCAGGTCGTAGAGGGCGGACCTGATTTCGGAGCAGACCGGCCCACCGGGGCCGCCGAAGGATACCGCCCGGTCGAATACCACCAGTACATCGATGTCCTTGACTGCCTGCCTTATCTCTTCAAAGGGGAAGGGTCGCCACAGCATAAGCTGTATCAGGCCGACTTTATGTCCATCCTCACGCATGGCATCGACGGCACTCATAGCGGTCTCGCTGAAGCTTCCCATTGCCAGCAGGATAACCTTTGCGTTTTCACAGCGGTAACAGTTCAGGGGAGAGTAGTACCTCCCGAAGATGTCGCCGAATTCCTTCCAGGCCTTGAGGATTGTCTTTTTGGAGGATTCAAGAACCACATTCTGTGCCTTTTTTATCTCCGTGTAGATATCCGGCGGGCCGAAGGCACCCATCGATACCGGATTATCCGGGTCCAGAGTTATGGGGTAATCGTTATCGGGCAGGAATTCCTCTACCTTATCCTGGTCCTCCAGGTATATTGGCTCGATAACATGGGTCAGTTGAAATCCGTCCAGGTGTATCATAACGGGGAGCAGCACTCCTCTATCTTCAGCCATACGGAAGCTGCAGAGCACGTTGTCGAAGGCTTCCTGGCCGTTGGCAACGAATATCTGAATCCATCCGGTATCCCGCACGGACATCACGTCGGAATGGTCGCCCCATATGCTTATGGGTGCCGAGAGAGCACGGTTGGCTACCGCCATTACGATGGGAAAGCGCATTGACGAAGCAACATAGAGTACCTCGTGCATCAATTCCAGCCCCTGGCTGGCGGTGGCGGTAAATGTCCTGGCTCCAACCGAAGCGGAGCCCAGGCAGCAGCTCATTGCGGAATGCTCCGATTCCACCGGTATATAGGAAGCGTCCAGCTCTCCACTTGCCACCATCTCGGAAAGGTCTTCCACGATGTGCGTCTGCGGGGTAATCGGATAGGCAGCAACAACATCAACATTGGCCAGCTGGGCGGCGATGGCAACGGCTTTGGAAACCTCTATTCCTACCCTCTGTGTCATCACTCTTCCTCCACCATGTTAATCGCTTTGGTCCAGCATTCCCGGGCACAGATGCCACAACCCTTGCAGTAATACAGGTCCGCTTCGAAGTATCCCTCTTCCGTCGGATGGATACAACCCTCGGGGCAATATATGAAGCAGAGACCGCACTTGATGCATCGCTCGTGATTATAGGTCGGCCGCTGGGTCCTCCAGTCACCGGTCTGGTACTGCATGGCACTGCCCGGCTCCGTAATAATGGCCCCGATCTCTATATCACGCCAGGTTGGCTTTTTTTCTGATTCAGTCAAACTACTTTTGCCCCCTTACAGTGGTTTCCTCATACGCCTTCTTCATGGCATTAATATTCTTATCGGCAAGGCGCCCGAAGCGGTGCTTTAATGGCTCATTCAAAGATTCCATTTTGGCTACCTCCGCAGCTTTCAGTAGTGCTCCCACCATGGCGGTGTTTACAATGGGCACCCCCAGCATCTCACGGGCGATTCTGGTTGCGTCAACGGTCGCCAGGTTGCATTTGAAGTCGAAATCACTCTCTATTTCATCGACAGTCTTCGATGTATTGAGCACCATTATCCCGTCATCTTTAAGCCCCGAAGCGATATCTACAACGCGCAGCAGGTCTGCGGCCAGCACGACCACGATATCGGGTATTTCGATTTCGGCTCTAACCCTTATCGGGTTATCCTTATCTATCCGGACGAAGGCCACTACCGGTGCACCCCTTCTCTCCGCACCGAAGGCGGGAAATGCCTGAGCATACTTGCCCTCGTTTATCGCTGCCTGGGCCAGCAACTCAGCAGAGGTAACTGCCCCTTGCCCACCCCGGCCGTGCCACCTGATCTCAACAAGTCCTGTACTTTTCGTCACCGAAAGTCCTCCTGGAAGTTGCCAGTGGGATTGCCTGAAAAGCGCCCCCGGAGCGACTCGAACGCTCGCACCCAGCTCCGGAGGCTGGTGCTCTATCCACCTGAGCTACAGGGGCATAAATCCACAACGCATTTAATTCCCTAGGATATAATAGCAGCATTTGGTATTGAATTCAACCGGCCAAAAAGGCTTGACTGCCTGGTTATTATATACTGTCTTACCCTCGACAATGATAATTAGTACCATGGTACAGTATGCTTGTTAACGATATTTTAAAGATGGGGGGAATAGAGATACTGAGTGGTGGTTTTCAGCCGCCTGCGCAAAACGGCCAGCTGTGGGCGGTATATCCGGGCTGCTCCTCCCTGGAAATCCAGCGGCATATTGAGGACGCCCTGTATCACCTTCTTTTCTGCATCTCCGGGACAGAGCACATCCATTTCGCTGCGGCCGGTATCTATCTGGATAAGTATCGGAATTACGAGCATCTCCTGTTCGTCGCTGTTCGTAATTCCGGCGAGATACTCGAGCTCTCTCTGTTTGAAGAGGTGGACGCTGCCGTCATTACACAATACATGGGGGTATTCTTCCTCAAGCAGGATGGCCAGGGGTTTTTGCCTGGTGGGAAGGTGTGCATTGAGCACTTTTAGCTCCCCAGTAAGACACTCCTGGAGTATGCGCTCGTATGTTAAATCTCCGCTCATCTGCCTATTTCCGTTCGAGGAGTACCTTGACCCTCTTGAGCCGTGCCTTTTCCTCCCTGTCCCTCTCCTCGAACTTCATATTGAGGTATTTTATCGTTGACTGCAGGCCGGGGATTATCAGGTACTCCAGCGCGTTTACTATTCTCTTCGTCCTGTTTATCTCGGCGCCCAGCTGTGCCATGCTTTTCTGTAGCTCAGCCAGTTCGACAATGTTCTCCAGGCATTTTTCGGAAAGCTCGGCGGTTCTGTCCACCCATGAGGAGGTATCAGCGGGGCTATACCCCCTGATTTTTCGCTTTTCTTTCTTGAGCTCGAAGGCGGGAATTTTGACCCCGCCGATATTCCTGAGCCCGGCGGCAATTTCCAGGCCGCCCTCGCTGGCACTGAGCTCCTTCTCCAGCGCGATATAGCCATGATAACCGGCAGATAGCGATAGCGACCGGTACATTGCCGAGAAATCTTCGAGGAGGCTCTTTTTAAGCTCTACCGTCTGTTCGGCTATCTGTAGGAACTCCATAACCAGTATAGATACACGGTCCTTGACCAGCTTCTGGATTCTTGAGGCCAGGGCAAGCCGGCGTCTCAACTTGATTAGCTCGATTTTGGTTGGCCTGGTTACCTTAATAAGCTGTGGCATTTTCTATCTCTGGCTCCGCCTAATAACGTTATTGCTCAGTGCTTTGGGCATACTTGGGAAGATACTTCTTTATAAATTCCTCGCCGATAAGCTTCAGGTCCTCTTCGGGGAGGGCTGAGAAAAGCCTCCAGCCGATATCGAGGGTATCCTCCACTTTTCGTTTCGTTTCCTCACCCTGCGAGATGAATTCCTTTTCAAAACGGTCGGCAATATTCAGGTATATCCTGTCCCTTTCTCCCAGCGCTTCGGCCCCGATAATAGTCGATATCTCTCTCAGGTTGCATCCCTCGGCATAGGCGGCATAGAGCTGCATGAATACGTTGTTGTGGTCTTCCCTGGTCTTGCCGGCCCCGATGCCCTCTTTCATCATTCGGGAAAGGGAAAGAAAAACGTCGATGGGCGGGTATACCCCCTTTCTTTCCAGCTCCCGGGAAAGGACTATCTGGCCCTCCGTGATATAGCCGGTCAGGTCAGGGATGGGGTGCGTGATATCATCGTCCGGCATGGTGAGAATGGGCATTACTGTTACCGAACCTTCCTTACCGGTGATTCTGCCCGCCCTTTCGTACATCGTGGCCAGGTCGGTATACATATAACCCGGGTAGCCCCGCCGGGATGGTATTTCCTCACGCATTGCCGAAAGCTCGCGCAGCGCTTCGCAGTAGTTGGTGATATCGGTAATGATAACCAGTACATGCATTCCCTGTTGCCAGGCAAGGTATTCTCCTGCGGTCAGGGCAAGCTTGGGCGTAGATATCCTCTCGATAACGGGGTCTGATGCGGTGTTGATAAAGGCAACCGTTTTTTCCCGGGCTCCGGTTTGCTCCAGGTTCTGCATGAAAAAGTCGGCGTCGTCATAGCTGATGCCTATAGCACCGAAAACAATGGCGAACTGCTCTTCCGTCTTTTTAACCGAAGCCTGTCGTATTATCTGGGACGCTATCCGGTTCTGGGGTAGCCCCGAACCGCTGAATATGGGCAGCTTCTGTCCCCGAACCAGCGCATTGAGGCCATCTATGGCCGATATGCCGGTTTCGATGAATTCGGCGGGCGGCTCACGGCCGGCCGGGTTGACCAGTCCGCCGTTTACATCCAGGTAGTCCTCGGGGATTATGGCCGGTCCCCCGTCAATAGGGTCACCGGAACCGTTGAATATTCTACCCATAATGTCCCGGGCTACCGGTAGCTTGAGGGTCTCTCCTTTGCACCTGATCCGGCTATCTATCAGGTCTACCTCGCTGACGCCTCCGAAGACCTGTACGATGGTAGCTTCGTTACTGATATCTATCGCCTGACCGCGCCTTACCTCGCCGCTGGCGAGAGTTACATCGACCATTTCGTTGTACTGTACGCCGGGTATACTTTCCGCTACCAGGAGGGAACCCTTGGTGCGGTTGATGGCTCTGGTCTCTTTAACATATAGTGATTCCGGTGTCATGATAAACCTCCTTTTTGCGGAACAAGAGCGGACTCCATCTCCGACCATAGCTGTTTGATGCGTTCTTCAGCCTCATCATTGGGGATATTTTTCATCCGGGATATCTTGGGAATAATCGGTGAATTACGGAGTTCGGCGGTTGTAGTTCCTGCCTCCAGCATCTTCTGGGCCAGATCGTAGAACCGGTTTATCGTCTGCAGCATAAGCTGTGCCTTGAGCGGCACGCAGTAGGTATCGACCTCGTTATAGGCACTCTGCATGAGGAAATCTTCCCGTATCATCCTGGTTACCAGCATTACCAGCTTGTCGCTTTCCGGGAGTGCTTCGGGACCGACCAGCCGCACGATTTCTTCCAGCTCTGCCTCCTGCTGAAGCAGTTTAAGGGCGGTGGCACGGGTATTTTCCCACTGGGGGCTTATTTCGGACCACCAGCCTTTCACTCCGTCAACATAGAGGCTGTAGCTGGTCAGCCAGTTTATCGCCGGAAAGTGCCTCTTGTTGGCCAGTGATGTATCCAGGGCGAAGAATGCATCAACGATTCTGAGCGTGTTCTGGGTAACCGGTTCGCTGAAGTCGGCCCCCGGCGGGCTAACCGCTCCCGTTACCGTTACCGAACCGTTTCTTTCTGGGCTGCCCAGACACTGCACCAGACCGGATCGCTCGTAGAATGAGGCGAGCCGGGAACCCAGGTAGGCTGGGAATCCCTCCTCGCCGGGAATTTCCTCAAGCCTGCCTCCAATTTCTCGCATTGCCTCTGCCCACCTCGATGTGGAATCACAGACTAGCAATACATCGTAGCCCATATCTCGAAAGTACTCTGCCATGGTTATTCCGACGAATATACTTGCTTCGCGGGCTACCACCGGCATATTGGAGGTGTTGGCGATGAAGATCTCCTTCTCCTGGAGAAGCCTTCCTGTTTTGGGGTCGTAGAGCTTTCTGAAGCTGTGCAGTACATCGGCCATCTCGTTGCCGCGCTCACCACACCCCACATATATATTTATCTGTGTCTGTGCCCAGCGGGCAAGCTGTTGCAGGGCGACTGTCTTGCCGGTTCCGAAACCGCCCGGGATGGCTGCTTTGCCACCGAGGGCCAGCGGAAACATATAGTCAAGAATTCTCATACCGGTAATAAGTAGCCTGGAAGCCGGATACCTGCGCATATATGGGCGCGGCCTCCTAACCGGCCATTTCTGCATCATGATGAGCTCTTTTTCCCCGCCTCCATTTGAATCGAGTACCGCTACCGGTTCGATCACAGTGAAGTCACCTTCGCTTATCTTTTTAACCGTGCCCTTTATTCCCGGCGGCACCATTATGCGGTGTTCGATGATCTCTGTTTCCTGTACAGTACCGATCACAGTGCCCTCGCCCACCTTGTCGCCTGCCTTGACCGTGGGGGTGAAGTGCCACTTTCTGTCCCTTGGCAGCGCAAATGCTTTGGCACCGCGTTCTATAAAAGGGCTGTTTTCCAGAAGCACGGTGAGCGATTTCTGAAGCCCATCGTATATTGAGCCGAGGAGACCGGGGCCAAGTTCGGCAGCAAGGATATTCCCGGTTCCCCTTATTTCCTCTCCGACCCTGAGACCCTGGGTTTCTTCGTGTACCTGTATTATCGCCCTGTCCTCTTCCAGGCCGATGATTTCTCCGACCAGTCTGTCACTACCTATCTCGACGACCTCATATACCTTTGTCCCTTTCATCTCCTCCCCTATGACCAGAGGTCCCGATACACGCCATATCTTTCCCATAGATTACCTCCTCCGTAAAAACCAAAAGCCTAGATTTCTATATCGAAGCCGATGGATTTTCTGATGTATGACTTATAGTATTGACTGACATCCTCATATTGTGTGCCGAATTTCGAGGGGACCTCGATGACTACCGGCGCGGTGCCACTCTTTTCCTGGGACCGTGTTATCAGGTCCTCGGCGTGCCTGGCGCAGTCCTCCTGAAGCACTATTATGGCAACGTAGGTTTCAGCAAGCACTTCCCCGAGGGCTTTTCTGACCTCTTCGGCGTTGTCGGTGTCAGCGATAATATGGTAATTATCTATTCCAGCCAGCCTCATTCCGTTGACCAGGTCTTCGTCACCTATTACCGCAATTCCTCGTTGTTTTATGTCAGCCATTATCAGAAAACCAGATATTCCTTTATTTCGTCCACAGATATACCATCGAAAACCGCTTTCAACACCATTCTCAGGTTCTTCAGCTCCATTTCCTTGATGGTCAGGTACCAGATGACAACCAGAGGGCTCATCACCCGTGGTGAAAGTATCTCCTTGAGCATCTCCATGCGGTAGCGGTCTATCACCTCTTCGATAGCGGTGATGCTGCCGGTCTTATTGTAGCTGGCTACTACCTCTTCTGCCATATTTCGGTATTGAGTACCTCCCAGGGATGAGGGGATATCGTTAAGCTTGCCGGATATCATTCCCTCTATCGTCTGGTGAGACAGCAGGTAACCCCCCTCAATAATGCAATCGGAGGTGGCTGTACCTGTTTCCTCAATGGCAGCACGGCTGGCGATCTTGAGGTTGGTCAGGTCCACCATAAGGCCGATGATTCTGGCCAGAATGAAGCCGTCTTCTATGTCCTTGCTGGTTTCCAGGAGGTCCTTGTAGTATTCCCCGTCCATTCTGGCTTCGGTCTGCAGCCTGAGTTTCGCCTCGCTGCCAGAATCATATTCTCTGAGGATAGCAGCATAAGCGCCCAGTCCACATTCCAATAGCAAACGGGCGAGGGTATCGGCGCCGTCGGCCCGGGATAGCTCATCCAGCAACCCGCGGTTGTGAATCACGCCCACCGGTATCAGCCTGGCTGACTTGCCGGAGCGGATGCTCTGCAGGACGGACTTCACGTTGATAATATCGTATTTTAACCGGTAAGAATTCAATATGCCGCGCATGGCGGCCGGCATCAATTTGAGCCCCTCCAGCCGTTCCAGACACTGCCCGAAGTATTGCCAAAGGGACTGATCGAAATCAGCAAAGCTTTTTATCGATGTCGCCTCAAGGTAGCTGCTGATTTCGGTGCCCCGGATGGCTTCCATGATGTCACTGAGGGCGGTGGTGCGGGACATACGATCGACATGTTCCCGGGTAACCGTTTTGGCTTCAGCCCCCTTTAGATAGGCCGACATAAAAGCATATTCTGCGTTGGACAAAGCTAACTCCAATTAATCGGGGAAAAGCTCCCTGCCGATTTCTGGAAGCATCCTCGGCAGCAGCATTTCCAGCCTGGTTTCGTAGCTGTTATCGATCCGGATTTTACCTTCTTTATCCTCTACTATGACTCCGCCTCTGGAGTCAAATTCCTTGATTTCAACAATTCGGGAGGCTAGCTCCCTGTCTCTGTCCAACAGTTTTTTGGCCGGCTCAGTATCCTTCGGGGAAAGATAGGCTCTAACCTTACCGGTGCCGGCGGAACTCAATGCCTCCCTGAGCAGGTTCTCCACCGAGGTCTCGTTGCCCGAAGAGGCTTCAAGATCTTTTTTAACCCGGTCGATTATCTCGTTGATTACATTGGCCTTGGCTCTGGATAACTCCTGGCGTGCCTTTACCTTGGCCTGAGCCTCGATGCGAACAGCTTCCTCCCTGGCATGCTGGAGCATACTGTTCTTTTCATACTCAGCCCGGGCCTGATACTGCTTTTTGGCCTGCTCTATCTCCTGCCTGGCTTTAGTTCTGGCTTCTTCTAATATCTGGTCTGCCTCGACCTTAACCCGGTCACGGATGGCTTCCCCTATTTTTCCCATTCCTGTCATCTGAATTACTCCTTACATAAGCCCTAGCATACTGAGGAGCATGATGGTGAACACCAGGCCGAGGACACCAAGCAACTCGACGAAAACGGCCAGCATCATGGAATTGGTTAAAATTTGACCTCTCGTCTTGGGCAGAAGTGATATACCCGATGCACAGACAGAACCCTGGTGAGCTGCCGAGAAGAACTGGGCCATGGCAGCCATAATGCCAAGACCGAGCACAGCAAACCCGCCGCCCCCGGTCGCTGCCAGTTTGTCGGCAACATTGGAGGTAATCAGTATCATTATAATCAGTCCGTAGAAAGCCTGTGTCATCGGCAGGGATGCCAGAACGATGACATTCCTGAGCTGTCCCCTGTCCTCGGAGAGGACGGCTACGCCGGCGGAGGCTGCCTTGGCTATACCGACTGACGAGCCCGCCAGGCCGCCGCCCAGGGCCAGGGCGCCACCAAGAGTAGCTAACGATGATGGGTCAACTAACATATCCGCACTTCCTTTCTAAGATTTTACTCCGACCAATACTGTTGGCCGTTTGATAAACTTGAATGGGCTATAT
>JAWOBD010000019.1:0-3632 GCA_046498175.1 Dehalococcoidales bacterium
GTGTGATGCCGGTAGAAGCACCAACCAGACCAAATCAGCCAGAAGTGACCCCAGAACAGGACCCCGATAAGACCCTCAACCCCAGAAGGCTGTGTCCCGAGCAGCAGGACGACCTGACCAGGGTGATACGCAGGAAGGTATAATGCACAAAGCCAGAATTGTACGGGCTGAATACAGGCAAAAGCTGCTAAACCCGGAACTCAAAAACAGGTTGATAGATATCCTGGAAGACTGGCTTGAGGCCATTCATGACGAAACAGCCAATTACCGCTTGGCAGAAGAGGGCTACGAAAAGAAAATCAGCCCTGATAGTGCCGACAGCCTGATAGGCACCATTATGGAGTGGTACAGGGAGGAATTCTCCGTAAACCGGGCATACTGGAACGAATTGGGAATATACCAAATACCCGATTACACTCAGATTCGAGGACAGGCCCGTATCGCATTCGCCCAGGACCTGCACCGTGCAGTAGCAGACCTGCCTTAGGGCTTGACGGTGGGCAGTCCCTCGAATTTCCAGGAAACAACCCCGCCCTGTATCAGGTGGGTTTCCCTGAACTTCAGTTCCCTGAATATTTCAATCATATCAAGCGACACGGATAATGACTCGCTGGTCGGGCAGTACTGAAAGCTACAGACACCGTAGGGCCTGTGATACACAAAGGTAGTCTTCTGCTTATCGAGCTTTCCCAGTTCCTCCCGAAAGTTTCCTGATTCATAACCGATATTTATTGCTCCCGGAATATGCTCGCTATCGAATTCCTCCTGCGTCCTGGTGTCGATGACGGTATAATCCGTTTCATCCTGCATCAGCGCGAACGCCTCACCGGCAGTAACCGAGTCGGCATAGAACGCCTCCTTGGTAGGCCTGAACACAGATTTATCCCCTTCTATAGTGGGCAGCCCCTCGAATTTCCAGGCAACCACGCCGCCCTTGATAAGGTAAGCCTCCTGGAAACCCAGCTCCTTGAACAGAGTATGTGCGTCAACCGTCAGGTTCATGGTCTCGTTCGGCCTCTGGAAACCCATAGGCATAGGCAGGCCGTAGGGGTGGTAATATGCCATCGTAAGCATATCCCTGTCCAGCTCATCAATCTCATCACGGAAATTCTCCGACTGTATATGTATATTTATGGCTCCGGGTATATGCTCAATCTCGAAATCCTCCTGAGGCCTGAGGTCGATGATCTGGTATTCTTCCGTCTCTTCCATAAGTGCATACGCATCGACCGCAAGAATCCGGTCCGTTATCTGCTCCGGTTCTTCCTCAGGATTTTCATCCTCCGCCGAGGTACCCTGCGAGGGACCCTTACATATTCCTCCCATGCAGCCAACGGTCAGCAAAAGAACCGCTACCAGGGATATCGAGAGCACAGGCAAAATAATTCTCTTAGAATTAGCCGGCATCCGTTTATATGCGTGGCCAGGTGAAAGGGGTGATATCAGGTATTTTTTGGTAATTTTTCTCATAAATAAATAATAATGCTCCCCCTGGATTGGCCCATTACTTGAGAATCCCGACAGGTAATATAATCAACACATTACACAATTCGCTACCCATAGATTAAATCCTTAGAGGATATTTGTATGTGACTTTTATCCTGAATATGGGACGTTATTGGGAAGTAAGAAACTTGAGTTCGCGAAAAACAGACTTTGCGGCGAAATGTAAAGCACGAAATATCCAGCTGCAATTACTACCCTGCGGCAAAAGCAATCATTCCAGTCAGGTTCCAGGCAAAGTGCATCAGTAGAGGGCTCCAGAGAGATTTTGTCCTGAGCCTCATAATACCCAGTACTATTCCTATTATCAGAATCTGCACCATCCCGTAGACACTATACTGTATGTGAAGCGCCGCCCAGAGAGCTGAGGTAATTGCTACAGTTCCAACGGGACCGAGGCGGGACCTCAGCCAGCCGGCAAACAGAAATCCACGGAAAAAGAACTCCTCAAACCACGGCGCAAAGACAACTGCAGCAATCCAGAGTAGCGCCAGCGGGTCTGCCGTCCGGTAAATCTGGAAGTTAAATCCTGTATCGGGATTCTGTCCCATCACCGTATTCGCCAGCTCCGCTACCGCTAGCAACCCGGCCACAACGGCCAGGCTGACCCCTATCTGCCTCTTGGTCATAGGTTTCAGGGACAGGTATTCCATGATAGAGACGCGCCGTCTGGCTTTGATAAAAACAATGACCATGGCCACGCCGACAGCACTCGAGGCTATGACCGCCACCGAGACCAGAGAGCCATTGGTAGCCAGGGAGGTGAGCATTTCCAGGACGCCCGGAACCGGATTGAGTGCATACTCCCTGAAGGCAAGGGCAATAAACACCCCTGTCTGGGTAAATATGTTGATAATAAAGATGGCAAAGCCAAGACCGGTGGTCTGCCAGGGGCCCCACACCGGCAGATCTTTTCTATCCGTATCAGCCTTCTCCATATCTACGCCACACTTTTCAGCCATAAACGCTATGCCCCGGTAACTCCATCACGCTTTGCTGGAAATATTATAATGGATATGAGCTTTGCTCGCTCCCCAGTAAGGTTTCCATACTTGCCAGAGTACTCCGGCGTTAAACGTTAGAAAGATGCCCTGATAAATCGAGGGGACCGGAAATTTCCGGTCCCTTTTGATTTCTGCACGCGATATTTGCGGTTATCCCGTTGAGGGGTCCATTATTCGCCCCACGAAGAGAATAGCCCCGGTTTCGATATCACGGATCATGAAGATGAACGGACGGTCGACATCGACGCTTACCGGGTCCATCGGCATGGAGGTTTCGGCAACGATAACGGCCGTGGCGGCAGCCGCCTCCGTTCCCGCCTCGTCCAGGGAAACAAAAGCCTTGTGAACCACATCACTGATGTACAGATTGCGCTTTCCGTTCATCCCGGAAAAATCGGCCTCCGCGGAAAAGGCAACCGGCATACCCATATTCGCCAGAGTCTCCTTGAGGTCGAAACTCGATTCGATATCGAATTTCGGCATGGTAAGGGCTACCTCCTGATACTGGATATCATCGACGGCCTCATTTATCTTCCCGAAGTCCAGCCCTCTCTCAAGGGTGCCGAACTCGCCGCTGTCCGGAAGCAGAATCACCATTGATAGCTCGTTACCATCGTAGGGTAGCTCCACCATCCGGTAGCCATCCCCTTCGGCATAGCCAAAGGCATTCGTCTGGCTCATCATCGGAACGGTTACCTCGTCACCATCTATCAGGTGAAAGGTTCCCTCCCTGGTGGCGTCCTCGCCGAAGGTGGAAGCCCAGGCGGCATTGAAGTATATCGCATTGGTCAGGACCAGCCGCGTCATCGGGTCAATCATCCCCTTGCGTATCAGATCCTCAATCCTGCCCTCGGTCTGCTCGCTCACCCAGTCGTTGATGATAATACGTGATGGCTCGGGTTCGTTGATAAAATCGAGCACTCTCAGACCAGCGCCGTAATTCTCGGCAAGGGTGTCAAGAAAAGCGGTGAGAAATTCGTAGTCCTTCTGCCCCCAGATGGCGTTGACGATATTCAGCCGGAAACCCTCATCATCCTTACCTGCCGCTCCTTCGCCGCGCCCGGCAAGCTCCATATCCAGGCTGTTGAAAGCGGGGTGCAGGTCTTCCTGCGGAAGGCCGAAATG
>JAWOBD010000028.1:0-12652 GCA_046498175.1 Dehalococcoidales bacterium
GGTAATTTCACGGTAAGGAGAGTTAGCCAGGGAATAGGAGTCGAACGAACCTTTCTTTTTCAGTCGCCGCTGGTAGAAAAAGTTGAGGTCGTACAGCATGGAAAGGTACGACGCGCCAAGCTCTATTACCTTAGAGGTCGGAGCGGCAAGGCAGCCCGCATCAAAGAAAAGCGGGAGGACAGAACAGCAAAACAGCCGGAGAAATAACCGGGATTTGCATTATCGGAGCTTGGGATGGGATATGCCGAGGTTAGCGTTAATTCTCCGGCTGCAAAGCGCAGAACTTTCAGCTATGCCATCCCCCTTAGCCTGCACATAGCGGTCGGACAGGCTGTATGGGTACCCTTTGGCAACAAATTACTTCAGGGTATTGTTCTCGAGCTGACCGATTACCCCTCCGTAACCGAAACGAGGGAAATAGCGGATACCATCTACCCATATCTTATCATCTCCCAGACACAGATATCTCTAGCCCGCTGGATTAGTCAATACTATCTCTCCCCTCTTTTCGATGCATTGAGCCTTGTGTTACCGCCCGGTTTCAAACGTAAATCACTCACCTGCGTTTCCTTAACTCCAAAAGCCCACAGATACGAAACCTCTACCGAGCTGGGCAAAGATGAAGGAAAACTCCTTGAAGCTGTCCGGGAAAAGGGCAATATGGATTTCAGGGAGATGGAAAGGCTTCTCGGTTCCCGGAAGGCACAGCTCACCATCAACCGTCTGGTTAGTCAAAAGCTGCTCACCAGATTCTACCGCCTGGAACCGGTCAGGGTAAAACCCAAAGAGGTGCGCTGTATAGACCTGCTGGTTTCACCCTCCGAAGCTGCCCGGGAGGCAGCAAGGCTGCAAAAAAATTCCAGGACAACCCCGCAGGGCCGCCTGCTCGAACTACTCTCACGGAGTAGCCTCCCGATGCCGCTTAAGGAAGCCAGAAAAGTGGCCAACTGCTCGCCCTCGGTAATCCGCTCACTTGTCAGGAAGGGTTTTGCCAGCACATATGAGGTAGTGGTAAAACGGCGGCCAACATATAATTACCACTTTACCCCATCCCAACCCCTTTCCCTTACCGACCAACAGAAAGCAGCGCTTGCCGCAATCAGAGCAAGCCTGCTTGATACCAAGAAAGGACACAGCAAAGAAAACATATTTTTGCTCCACGGGGTCACCGCAAGCGGTAAGACCGAGATCTACCTTCAATCCCTTGCCGAAGTGACAAAACAGGGGAAAAAGGCAATCGTTCTGGTTCCTGAAATAGCATTGACACCCCAGACCATAGAGCGGTTTGCCGCTTGCTTTCCGCAACGACTGGCCGTTCTGCACAGCGGTCTTTCCGCAGGGGAGAGGTTCGACGAGTGGCATCGAATCAGCAACGGAGAAGTCGATGTGGTGATAGGTTCCCGGAGTGCCATATTCGCCCCTCAACCCAACCTGGGGCTCATTGTCATCGATGAAGAGCACGAGTGGACCTACAAGCAACACGACACTCCACCCCGCTACCATACACGTAATGTAGCGAAAAAGCTGGCCGAATTGAGCGGAGCCACCGTTATTCTGGGCAGCGCTACGCCGGATATCGAGTCCTTCTATCACGCCCGAAATGGTGATTACCACCTCCTCGAATTACCCGAGCGGGTGGTACCATTGAAGGGTTCTCCGCTACCAGGGGTCGAGATAGTGGACATGAGAGGCGAACTCAAATCGGGGAACCGGAGCATCTTCAGCCGTTCCCTATACCAAGCTACGTTGAGTTCCATTGAAAATAAAAAGCAGGCGATTATGTTTCTCAACCGGAGGGGAGGTGCCACCTTCGTCCAGTGCCGCAACTGCGGATTCGTTGTTCGCTGCCCCCGTTGCGCGGTTGCTCTCACCTTCCACCCCTCTACAAATACCCTGGCCTGCCACCGCTGCAACTACCATAGACCCATCCCTCATACTTGCCCGCAGTGCGGCAGTTCACGCATCAAGTTCCTCGGGATCGGTACGGAGAAACTGGAACAGGAAGCAAGAATGAGCTTCCCCCAGGCCAGACTGCTGCGCTGGGACAGTGATACCGTCAGGAAGGAAAAAGCCCACCAGGAAATACTTGACCGTTTCCGCAGCCACCAGGCAGATATCCTCATCGGTACTCAGATGATTGCCAAGGGGCTGCACCTTCCCATGGTTACCCTGGTAGGGATAATCAGTGCCGATCTCAGCCTGAATTTTCCCGATTTCCGCGCCGGCGAGAGAACATTTCAACTCTTGTCCCAGGTAATAGGAAGAGCCGGCCGAGGCGATGGGGGTGGCCAGGTTATCATTCAAACCTACTGCCCGGGAAACTACGCTATTCAGGCAGCATCCAAACACGATTACGACCTTTTTTACCAGCAGGAAATAGCCTACCGCCGCCTGCTGCAGAACCCTCCCTTCTCCAGACTGGCCTGCCTTACCTTCAGCCACAGCAGCGAAAACACCTGCCAGGAAGAAGCGCTCAGAATGAAGCAGTTTTTCAAAGAGGAATTCGACCGGAAGGGTATCGACAACCTCAGTCTTATCGGACCGGCACCGGCATTTGTTCACAAATTGAGAGGAAGATTCCGCTGGCAGCTTATACTACGCGGCGCCCACCCCGCGGCGTGTCTCTCCGAAATACCATTACCGAAAGGCTGGGCTATCGATATCGACCCGATAGGCATCACCTGAACCCGGCAATAGAATAGCTCCCCGCCTTGCGAAATGCACATTTTATATAGTATAGTTAACCGTTAGCTACTGCAAAGAAACAGGAAAGGCTGGGAGCAAATCTTCTCGAATTTGTAATGCAGTTAATAGCCGAGACCAAAAGCGCTGAAGATAATAGTATTGCTAATGTATTTGGAGCTCCCAGAGGCTTTTTCGACACTTTGATTGAGCCTAAATTCTCACCATTTCTCTCCCGCCTGAGCCAGTTCCTTAACGAACAGAATATCCCCGCCTATATGGTAGGCGGCTTTGTCCGAGATATGTTACTCAAAAGGGATACGGCCGATATCGATATCGCCGTCTCCCCCGATGCTCTGGAAGTCGCCCAACAGGTAGCTACCGCCTTCAACGGCAAATATATTCCACTTGACCGGGTAAACGGGATAGCGCGGGTGATAATTCCCGGTAAAGAACACCCTCTTCTTCATGGTACACTGGAGCTCGATTTTTCCACCCTGTACGGAACTATTCACGAGGACCTGGAAGGGCGTGACTTCACCATAGACGCCATGGCCATTGAAATGAAATGTTTTTCTGACAGCGCAACCAGCCCGGTTATCATAGACCCGTTCCAGGGCCAGAAAGACCTCAGTAAGGGTATCATCAGGGCGGTTAAAGACAACATATTTGAAATGGACGCGGCCCGCCTACTGAGAGGCATACGCCTCTCCCATGAACTCCATTTCGCAATAGAAAGCGGAACGGAGACAATCATGCGTCGTGATAGCCGCCTCATCAGATGCGTCGCGGGCGAACGTATCAGAGAGGAACTACTCCTGCTACTTACCAGCAACGAGACAGAGGCAGCACTACATCGCCTCAACAGAATGGGGCTACTGACCGCGATGATCCCGGAACTCGCCCTGGAAAGAGGGGTCAGGCAACCCCCGGAACACTTCTGGGATGTCTTCGAGCATTCCCTCAAAGCGGTATCCGCTGCGGATTTCGTACTCCACAGGGGAAGATGGCAATACGCCGGCAGGGATAGTCTGAATTTTGTTCCCTGGTCAACAGAGCTTGCCGCGCATTTCGATACAGAGGTAAGCAGCGGAAGCAACAGAAGGGCTCTGCTCAAGATGGCAGCAGTTCTGCACGATATTGCCAAACCACAGACCAGGGCTATCGATAGCAAAGGGCGGATGCGTTTTCTGGGTCACGCTACCGAGGGAGCGATGATGAGCAGAGATATCCTTGAGCGACTCAGGTTCAGCAAGAGGGAGATAGGACACATAGCGACACTTGTCAAACATCACCTCAGACCAACCCAGCTAAGCCAGAGCGGTGTACTTCCCACGAAACGCGCCATTTACCGCTTTTTCCGCGATACTGGCGAGAACGGCATCGATATCCTGTTCCTGAGCCTTGCCGACCACCTTGCCACCAGGGGCCCCAGGCTCAAGCCTGAAGGCTGGCAGGAACATACCCAGCTCGTTGATTATGTCCTTGATAGACGTTTCGAGCAGGAATCAATGCCACCCTCGAAATCCCTGCTCGACGGCAATGACCTAATCAGCATTTTTCACCTAAAGCCCGGCCCACTAATCGGGAAAATTCTGGAAATGGTAAGGGAAGCGTATGCCGCCGGCAATATCGGAACCAGAGAAGAAGCTCTGCGCTACGTCAGGAAACAACTGGAGCGTGAATTGAAACAGAAATGATGAGGAGAAACAGAACCCCACTTATCATAATCGGAATCCTCTTCACGCTGGCAATGCTCGTGGTCGTGCCCCTTGACAAGGGAATACTCGGCCAAAAGGGTATGCGTCTTGGACTGGACCTTCAGGGTGGTATTCATATGGTATATGAAGCCGACCTTTCGGAAGTGGAGCCGGGCGAAGAATCCGGCATAATTGACGGGGTAATCGACGTACTGACCAACCGTATCAACCCGCTGGGGGTTTCCGAACCGGTTATTCAGCAGATGGGAGAAAATCGCATTGCCGTCGAACTGCCCGGTCTCAGTATTACGGACAAAGAAAAGGAAAGGCTATCCCGAACCGCGCTTCTCGAGTTTGGCGAGCTGGCTGAGGAGAGTGAAGAAGCTAAATGGGAAAACGAGCTGGGCAGGTGGAAACCAGCCACGGCAGAGATCGACGGTAAAGAAATGGTACTGAGCAGCGCCTACTTCAAAAAGAATACCTTCGTCACCCAGAGTGACTTCGGGGAAATTCAGCTGGTCTTCGAGTGGAACGAGGAAGGAAGCAAGCTTTCCGAAGTGATTACCAGGCGGCTTTTGAATCAACCCCTGGGGATATTCGAAGGAGACGACACACTCCGTTCTGAAGAGGATAACAGACCTATCGCCCCGACGGTAAACGCGGTGATTGCCGATAGCGGCGTAATCACCGGCTTGAGTTTCGAAGAAGCCCTGACTCTATCCAAGCAACTCAACGCAGGACGGATACCGGTAAAGCTTACTCCCGTTTACGAACAGACCATCTCCCCGATACTGGGCTCTGGTTTTGTCGACATGAGCTTTACAGCAGGCCTGATAGGCCTGATACTGGTTATGGTATTTATGATGATCTACTACCGGCTGCCGGGTGCTCTTGCCAGTGCCGCGCTGCTATTCTACGCAGCATCGGTACTGGCTGTATTCAAGCTCATACCGGTTACCCTCAGCCTGGCCGGAATAGGTGGTTTTGTCCTATCGATAGGTATGGCAGTAGATGCCAATATCCTTATCTTCGAGCGTATGAAGGAAGAGCTCAGGCTGGGCAGGCCCCTGGCATCAGCCATCGAAAGCGGCTTCGGGCGGGCCTGGCCGGCAATACGGGACAGCAATATCACCACCTTTATCGTATGCGGGATTCTCTACTGGCTGGGCAGCAGCATTATTGCCAGCACCCCGGTGATGGGATTTGCTGCCACTCTGGCCATCGGGGTCGCCGTAAGCATGTTCAGTGCAGTAGTGGTAACCCGTACCTTTCTGCGCACTTTTTCCGCTACCGGCCTGGCCAAAAAGAGTTCACTATTCAGGGTTCATTCAGGTAAAGAAAATGACTGACATTGTAGGAAAAAGGTTCTGGTTTTTTCTCGTATCGGGAATACTGATTCTGTTCAGTATAATATCCCTGGGCGTTTTCGGGCTCAAGCCGGGCATTGAGCTGAGCAGCGGTTCGATGCTAACGGTAAGCTTTGACCAGGAAGTGCCCAAGGCCGAACTGGAAGAGGAACTGGCCAGCGCCGGGTATCCCGGCGCTCTGATTCAAGAGACCGGAGAAGGAGGTTTCCTTATCCGGACAGAGGAACTATCCGGAGAACAGAAAACAGCTCTGGAAGAAGACCTCCAGGCCAGATTCGGCGAGATCACCGAGTCAGAATTCTATTCGGTGTCTCCCATGGTAGCCTCCGAGACAGCACGTAACGCCGGTATCGCCATCGCCATAGCCGCAGTCGGAATACTGCTATATATTACCTGGGCATTTCGCAGAATGCCAAGACCTTTTCGTTACGGCGTCTGCGCACTACTGGCACTGGGGCACGATACGCTTATCGCCTTAGGGATTTTCTCTGTTCTCAGTGGAACGCTCGGCTGGGAAATCAACCTGATGTTTATTACCGGTATTCTGGCCGTGGTAGGTTATAGCGTCAACAATACCGTGGTCGTATTCGATAGAATAAGGGAAAACCTGAGCCGCAAAATAAGCCCCGACTTCAAGACCGTGGTAAACATCAGTCTTGCCGAGACCATCAGCCGTTCACTGAATACCAGCCTGACTACGATGTTCGTTATTCTGGCGCTACTCCTCTTTGTCGGGTCATCGATCCAGAACTTTGCTGTGGTGATGCTCATCGGCGTAATCGCAGGAACCTTTAGCTCAATCTGCATCGCCCCCAACCTTCTGATAGTCTGGCAGGGGGGAAGTTGGAAAAACCTCTTCAAGCGGAATACACATCAGGTTGTCGATACAGGGGAAAGCCTGACATCTCCAGAACAGCAGTAACCCCACCAGGGAAGTGCGGGTTATATTCAAAAAGCAGATCTGCAGCACAAATGGCCATCCCGCTGCTTATCCATACTGACCAGATCTATAAAAATCTAGGGGAGCTTATGCACCTTTTTTAACTTCTCTATAAGAGGAGTAATATCCGGTGTCTGGAACCCACGCATCTTGAAACCGGCTTGAGGCTGCCCCAGAGAGTCCTCAATCTCCGTATCTCCCAGCAACACCTTGAAAGTAGCCCCGACTGAAGCAGCCAGCACATCAAGGGGATAGCCGCCTTCAAGGCTGAGGATAAGCCTGTCCGGACATAATTCTCCGGTCAGGTCCCTGATGATACCAACCATACGTGCAAAACCAGTGACACTGACCTCCATCATTGACAGCCTCTCCAACCAGTGCGGGTCATAGCCTGCCGAAACCAGAATCATTTGAGGAGCGAAACGCCTCACCGCCGGAGCAATTATCTGCTCGAAAGCAGTTATATACTCTATATCACCACTTCCGGCAGGAAGCGGAATGTTGATTGTGGTACCAGCTCCATCACCACTACCGGTCTCTTCGATGCTTCCTGTTCCGGGATAAAGAGGTGACTCATGTGTGGAGATGTAAAGGACGTGCGGCTCCTCATAGAAGGTATCCTGAGAACCATTACCATGGTGCACGTCGAAATCGATAATGGCAATACGCTCCAGACGGTACTTCCTCAAAGCCTGTCTGGCCGCAATAGCCAGATTATTGAACAGGCAAAACCCCATTGCCTGGCTGTGATTGGCATGGTGTCCCGGCGGCCTGACCAGAGCAAAGACCGGATTTCCTCCGTCCATCACCACCTCCAGCGCCCTCAGCATACCTCCGGCAGCCCAGAGCGCTACCTGGTACGAATCTTGAGACATCACGGTATCGGCATCCAGCCACCCACCCCCCTTCTTTGCCATAACCTGGATTTGAGCGATCAAGTCCGGTGAATGAACCAGTGTTATTTCTTCCGGGGTAGCCGCACGTGGTTTGATGTGTTCGAGACGCATGTCGAGCTCTGTTTCCCTCAAATGGTTCATTACAGCTACCAGGCGCTGTGAATTTTCAACATGAGTTCCGGTATCGTGCTTCAGATATATGGAGTCATAAACATATCCTACTCCCACAATTCCCTCCTTTCTCCCTTCCAGCCAAAAGGTTTCTCGATAGGTATTTACTTGCCGCAAAAACAACCTTAACAGGGTTCAAGCTACCATCTTTAGCCCGGAATAAGCAAACCAGCCACCGAAGCCCATAAGCAGCAGACTGCAGGCAGTTATCAACCTCACCTGCACCTTATTATCCCAGCAGGATTTAGTCCGGTGGACAAGCACCGATATGAACGCAAGCCAGCCGAAATCACAGAGAAGGTGCACGGTAATAAGCAGAGCGAAGCCGGTAAAACCGAAGGTCAGAGATTTCATAATCAGCATACTACCTACCGCCGCCCACCAGAGGAAAAAGTACGGGTTCAACAGACTGGTTACCACTCCTGCTACCACCGAGTGGTAACCATGCCCTTTCCCTCCTCCGCTGCCAAAAGCACCTTTTTCTGCTCCTCCGCTATCAGTTCTTCTGAGCATATTAATGCCCATCCACACCAGGACTGAACCACCCGCCAGGTAAAGCGTTATTTGTACCGGCTCCCTGGTAAAAAATGAGGCAAAGCCGAAATATATCAGCAACATCAGAGGAATTTCGACAATGGCGTGACCGAGGGCTATTTTCAATCCAACCAGCCGGGATTGATAGCTCCTGGCTACAGTTACGGCAAACATGGGACCCGGCATCATAACACCGGATATCGATACCAGGGCAACACTGGACAAAAAAGGGACCACAGATATTTTTCTTTCAAATAGGATTTTTGATAATATTCCTCGGCTTCCATTATAACACCGATTGCCATACAACTCACCCGTAACAGTTACCCAACCCCCCTTGACAAAACAGCTCAATTATGATTATATGAAGACAGAAGCTAAGTAGAGTCAGGAAGGTATTTGCCTGAGGAGGTGTGCTATGAGGCTTCATGCTAGGTTGGGGGTGTGGCAGGTTGACAGCCGTCGCCCCGCCATAGGCGGGGCAGCAGGAACTTGAACCTAACTCGAGTTAGAGATCTGGGTTGAGATTCTTAAGGAACACCCGATGCGGCGAAGGTAACCGCAAGTGAGTTGGGTTTGAGGATTGTGCGGTAGGGAGGATAAGGAGGAGATAGATATAAGAGGGGGCGCTTACAAGCGCCCCCTCCTTTTTATACAATGCAATCCGCCTACAACTAAGGCTAAGTTTCCTCCGATTGTCCTTTTCCTTCGGTCTTACCCTCTTTTTCTCCTTCCCCGGTCTGTTCTTTTTGTTGCGACGGCTCATTTTCCTCGGTTTTTGCAGATTTGGATTCGCTATCCCTAAACCATCGGTCAATCTCATCCAGGGCAGGAGGAGCTACATAAAACACCTGTATATCCTTGGGGAATTGAATCTGGTACCCCTCTCTCATAAACAGTATCCCTATTTCGTCCGCCCTGAGTGTCTTATCGATGTTGCTGGAAATGTATTCATTTCTCTTTTTGCTCACTTCCGTATAGGCCTGATAGACACGGTTAATTACCCCCTGATTCTGTAGCCCTATAGAGATGCAGCGTCCCCAGTCCATCAATTCGGTCAAAATCTCGTTATCCTCAGTTGCCTCCAATTGAGCACCCTTGTCAAGCCTGTTTTTAATCACCTGGTAACTCTTATCATTTATCTCTTTTACCATCTTTACGCCGTCTTCACCACCCGACGAGACCAGCTCGTGGTATACCCTGCTCACCTTACCCAGCTTGAGTTCCATTGCACCCAACTGATCCTCAACCTGATTCCAGTAGCGGTTAAATATGCTCAGGTAGTCGTCAGGAGACTTTTCCCCACAATAGGTATTGGGGACCAAATATAATTTCCTTCCTTCCTTGAATTCCTCCACCGAAGGCTTTTCAACCTGACCAAGCTCTTCAGACATCAATACCTCCTTCAATTATTACTAAACAATATGGCGGTATAAACTAAAGCCACCATATAATATGATACACTTTAAAAGGAGTTCTCGTCACCCTATACATAATTCCTTTACAGCGAAGCGTCCAGGGGTTAAAATATATAGGTCGCGAGCGGGTGTAACTCAGCGGCAGAGTGCTTGCTTCCCAAGCAAGACGTCGAGGGTTCGAATCCCTTCACCCGCTCCACAGAAATTCTTCCTCTTATATCTTCTTCTGTTAACCGATCGCTTAACTTTACGCATGTGATTCTCCTTGTTTGGTAATCTATTTTTATTATCCGTGATGTTAAGCGTAAAAATAGCTTACCCAGGCTTAGAACCAAATTGATTTTATTGTATTTTTCAATTTTATGTTATATACTGAGTACAGTGGTTTTAAGTTCAGGTTATTACAAGTCAAGATGAATTCAATAGATTTTTCAGCACATTGGATGACCGAAAACCGTAACCAACTATTTAAGAAAGGAGGCCATCCAATGAGTTATGAGGACAAGTCTATCCAGTGCTCCGACTGCGGAGCTACCTTCATTTTCAGCGCTGACGAACAGGAGCTCTTTGCTTCTCGAGGCTATACCAACGACCCCAAGCGCTGTATGTCGTGTCGCCAGGCCAGAAAGTCAGAGCGTTACGGAAACACCAACTATGGGTCCCAGCGAAAGATGTTTCCTGTGGTATGCGCCGAATGTGGCAAGGATACTGAAGTACCCTTTGAACCGCGCGGCGATAAGCCAGTCTATTGTAGCGATTGCTTCAGTAAAGTAAGAGCCAGCAGATAGAGAGCTTTCTAACCTTATGGACATACACAGGCCAGATTACTCTGGCCTGTGTATGTTAGGGAACCGTCAATTACCCAAAACATTGTCACTGCCTATATAGAGGGCATAAATAGGTTTGAAACAAACGGACAAAGGGGCAGCCAAAGAAACTGAGAAATTGGCCACAGAGCAGGCTATCGCTGAGGCCATTGAAACAAGAAGAGCAAGAGAGAACAAAAATCGAGAGGCAGAGCAAAATCAAAATCCCCGGCGATTTATAGAATCGCCTGGGAAAGAGGGAACAACATGAAAATATATGTGGGCAACCTATCATACGAAGTAACTGAAGATGAGTTAGAGCGGGAGTTCGCAACTTTCGGAGAGGTAATCTCCGTTAACATCATAACCGATAAATATACAGGGCGACCCCGGGGATTCGGATTTGTCGAAATGGCAAAGGATTCCGAGGGCCAGGCTGCAATCGCTGGCCTCAATGGAAAAACACTCAGGGATCGTACGCTCAAGGTTAACGAGGCTCGTCCTCCGCGATCCTGAGATAGAAATAACCGGTCAAATGAAAACTGGAGATATAGTAGCTCCAGCCGAGGAAAACAGCGAAGATGCTAAGCCTTATTTCCGGCGCTTCACCTTACATGAGGGTTAGCTCTGCTCAAAAGCGCGCAACCCAACCAGGCAAACGATCAGATGTAGTAATAGGACGTTTTCCATTTACTCAGCCATTTGCAGAACAAGAAATGTACTGACAATGAATAACCGGGCCGTTACACTTTATCTACAGTTATCGCAACAACCCGGCCTCGAAATAGGGCTCCAAAATATAAACTGAATCTATCCGGTTATTCTGCTCCCTGTGTGCCATTCGCAGGCGGGGGAGTGAAAACCCGCTGCCCCAGCTCATTATCGAGCATATAGAGCCCAGCCGTACCTTCGCCGATAATCTTTGTTTTCTCTGCCACCTCGCTACTGGAGGCTTCTTCTTCAACCTGTTCATCGACGAACCACTGCAGGAAATTATTAGTGGCATGGTCCTTCTCAGCAATTGCCAGATTGACCAGGTCGTAGATAAGCTCAGTAACCTTCTGTTCATGCTGGTATACATGCTCACAGGCATCCAGAGGGGATTTCCATTCTTTCTGAGGTGCTTCGATGTCGGCAAGAACCACCCTGCCGCTTCGTTGAATTATAAAATCGTAGAACTTCATGGCATGTACCATTTCCTCCTGTGACTGCACGTACATCCAGTTGGCAAAACCCTTCAGGTTTATGGATTGGAAATACGCCGACATCGAAAGGTACAAATAAGCAGAGTACATCTCACGGTTCAGCTGATAATTCAAGCCATCCTGGACTTTGCTGTTAATCAATACCATACCCTCCCGATATGAGCATCAAGATAACTCGACTGGTATTCTCATACCTTTTTACCTTCAATTATATAGTAAAAGACAGCATATCACCATTTTTACCGTTACAATATCAAATCTCAGGGCAATTGCATGCAGTATAAGATGGACGCAGGATTAACAGTAATCAAATCGATGATCAATTGGCTTCGGTACAACCCGGTGCTCGCACCAGCAACACAGGCGTAAGGCTGGAACGGAGGACCTTTTCCGCAACACTGCCATGCGCCCATTTACTCGGCCCGGAACGGCCGTGACTGGCCATAATAATGAGGTCAGCTTTTTCTGCTTTGGCATATATGGTCAGCTCTTCGGCCGGATTACCCATCATCATCTCGGTCTGTGTCTTAATACCCTTTTCTTCCAGCCCCCTGGCTATCCTATCCAGGTATTTCTGGCCCTGTGAATCCATCTTACCGCCGGCCTCGGGAACCAACCGTTCTCCCGAAGAACCACCATATTCGGGAACCGGCCGATATCCCTGGATGCGCTCGGTAACACTGACCAGCATAACCCTGGATCCACACCTGGATGCAATTGCTTCCGCATGTGGTAGAGCACATTCAGCCAGTTCAGAACCGTCCAAAGGAACCATTATTTTCGTGTACACTTTTTCCTCCATATCGTTTATTATTTGCAAGGAAAACTCTATTTTCCTGTCACCAATTCAACCCATATTGTATAATATATTGTCAATATATATCACCATCAATAATAATTCAAGGAGGCAAACCATAGATGAGTAAATACCGA
>JAWOBD010000051.1:0-7490 GCA_046498175.1 Dehalococcoidales bacterium
ATGTGGGCCGGAAACTGTTGCCAGGGCAATGCCCTCCCTGCTTATTGATGAAACGGAAAGAAGATGATTACCTTCAGTGAGTTTTTTAACCCTGCCTCTCAATGGTATAAAGTACAGGTTGCCTGTTCCTTCTTCACGCACATTCACATAGACACCTGAATTATCATTCCGAAGGATCTGGCATCATCTCACACCGTGAAGAGGTTTCTGGGCGGCTTCTACCATTTCAGGTACTTCACCTTTCGGAGGCTCGATCCGGTCCTTCATCAGTTCCTCACGCTCCGCCAGAAGTTCCGGTGGCAGCTCGCCGATACATTGGTCTGCAAATTTGCAGTATGCCGCACAACCGAAATCCATGTTCGGATTAACACATTTATTCCCGCAATTGCCGCATTTTCTAGTTGGATCGTCCTTGAAAAATTCAACCGGTTCTCCGCAATTCGGGCATTTTGTCTCGAATATGGAGCCGGGCTTCCAGTATCTGCTGTCCTGTCCGGGGCATTTCATTGTAAATCCTCCCTAAAACCTCCCGTTGCGGGATGTTTTAATAGACTAAATATTGATGCACTCGTTAAAAGCCGGTTTTCAGATGGTGCCATCAATATTCAATCGCCTTAAAAAAATTGACACGAATTGACATCATGGATGATTTAATACAACATAAGCATGAACATCGATTTTTTCGCAGGTGCTTTGTCATTTGCCCTCTTTTTATGTTTTTTGAAGCGCAATAGCATTGACTTATGTCAAGAAAACATAATATTAGAGGTACGGTAAAGCGTGAATCCGATCATCTTGAACTCATGAGGAGGCTGCAATGTACGAAAAGAAGGAACTTTGCGACAAAATCAGGGAAATTTACCCCGATATAGGGGAGTGCGGTATCAATGTCGATGTCGAGTATGACGAGGAAAAAAAGGCCTGGATCGTTGATCTTAAAAAAGACAACCATGAACTGAAAACGTATCTTGAGCCGGAGGATGCGGATACCTGCATGAACGGAAAGCAGTGCATCGGCTTGGGCGTCCAGATTGCCCAGTTGAAAGACAACATTAACAGGGGCGTTTCCTGATACCGAAAAATCTTGCGCGGCGCAATCAGGGCCGGTGATGACCGGCCCTGTTTGTGTTTCCACCGATCCCCTTCATAGACGTCCACCCAACATCATGAGAAAAGAAACAATATGCAGGCGCAGATTTTTGAATCGTTGCTCTCGGATTCCCATACTCACGGAGAAGCGGCACTGAAGCTGCCCGTTTACCCGGGCAGGTCGACGAGAGGGTAAAGAGGAAGCGGGCAAAAGGAATGCTCTCTCTCGCCAAAGCGAGCGCCCGGAAATTCCGGCAGCAGTTTCTGGACCGCAGCATGGAAGTGCTCTTTGAGCAAGAATCTGGTGGAATATGGTCAGGGCTTACCGCCAATTATATCAGGGTATACTCCGCCGATAGCCGTGACCTTACCAACACAACCCGTAATGTGAAACTTCTGGAGCCCTACCGGGACGGGATGCGGGGGGGAATAGAACCCCGGAATTAGATCGAAAGGGAGATTTTTTATTGCGACAGCTTCTGGAGGCTTTTCTCGATATTGAAACCACCGGCCTCTCCTCCGAATTCTGCGAAATAACCGTGGTCGGCATCCATCGCATAGACGGCCCGGATAGCACTTTCATACAGCTGGTAGGTCGGGAAATTTCGGCCGAAAGCATACTTAAGGCTCTGGGCGGAGTGGATATAATCTATACCTATAACGGTAGCCGCTTCGACATTCCCTTCATCTGTGACTGCCTGAGGATCAACCTGGCCGGTCTCTTCCGGCACCGGGACCTGATGTACGACTGCTGGCAGAGAAATCTCTACGGCGGATTGAAGCGCGTCGAGATGCAGCTGGGCATACCCAGACGCCTGACAGAAATCAACGGCTATCAGGCGGTGAGGCTGTGGTGGCGCTACGTCAATGACCGTGACCGGGAAGCCCTCAGAACCCTGCTGGAATACAACCGGGAAGACGTGATTAACCTCAAGACCCTGAAGGAGCTGATTCTCTAGTATGATCTCCGGCGATAGCCGGTTACTGTGCGGCTTTTCTTGGCCTGCGCATGCGTATGCGGTCGCTTGCCTGCCGGACAATGGCATCGCTCACCCGGCACACCCTTGTCATCTGCCCGACATCGTGAACCCTGACCACATCGGCACCCTTGGCAATGCTGATGGCTATCGAGGCCGCGGTTCCTTCGACACGCTCCTCGGCGGGAAGGTCAAGGACTATGCCGATAAAGGACTTCCGGGAGGGACCTACCAGAATCGGCCTCCCCAGCTCGTTCAATTCCTCCAGCCGCTGCAATATTTCCAGGTTTTGCTGCCAGGTCTTACCGAAGCCGATACCGGGGTCGATAATGAGGTTATCCCAGGACACTCCCAGGCCCAGTGCCACATCAAGGCTTTTGCGAAGTGATGACATTACCTCGGCAATAACATCGTCGTAGTAAGAGACGTCGCTTTTTATGCGCAGGTCATACCCCGACTTATCGCGCTGGTTGCTCATCAAGATGAGCGGCAACCCCTTTTCCGCCGCCAGTTCAGCAAGCCCCTGCTCGCGCTTGAGGCCCCACTGGTCGTTCAGTATTGTCGCTCCCGCCTCAACAGCCCGTCGTGCTACCTCGGGTTTATAGCTATCGATGCTGAGGGGGACATCCACCTCCAGGGAGAGCTTTTCTATCACCGGAACGACGCGGCCTATTTCCTCATCCATTGATACCGGCTCCGCACCGGGCCGTGTAGATTCGCCGCCGATATCGAGGATATCGGCACCCTCGCTCACGAAGAGCCGTGCCTGCTCCAGCGACGCTTGAAGGTTGCTGATACCATCCCCGGAGAAGGAATCGGGGGACACATTGATAACCCCCATAATATAGGTTCTCTCGCCCCAGTGGAATTCGGCATTACCGCACCTGGTAGTTCCGAAACGGTTCATCGACGGGCCTCCTGCTCACAAGCCTTATGGTATTATCTATTCTAACCATTCATTTTCCCGAAGGCAAGCAAAGCGAGTGCTGTAGGTGCCTGATGGGATGGGTTTCACCTGAACTGTTCAGCGTGTCAGTTTCAGAGCAGAGAGCTTCTTAGATACCGCATCAAGGCCGAGAGCCTTGAGTTTTGCCTCTGTCTGTAGCCCGGTTGCCTCATCCCAACCCCGCAGACGGTAGTACTCATCCTTCATAAGCTCAACCTCTTCTCTGTCCAGCACGGCGCCCTTCCTGGTCACGGGTTTTCCTCCCGATCCCGGAGCGAGGAGTTCCGGATTCAGAAATGATTCAGCGAGGGGAGAATCATACCAGGCCCCCGGAAGCACATCGTACTCCCGGCCACGATTCCGCTCCAGGATATGGATGGCGCGCTGCAGGTTATAGATGCGTTCCCCGAGCCCATAGATGCCATCCTCATCATATCTCTGGCCGGTAACCGCATTGATGACCTCGGCAATTATGCCAGGCCGGAAAAACTCTATCTGGCTGGTATGCCAGGAGAAGTGGCACAGAATGGCACTCTCCTTGAGGGAATGGCGGTCCTGTATCGCTTTCGCCGCCCGGGCTTTACCCCGGTAAGTGGAGAAATCCATCGCCTGAGTGGTACCCCAGAAGCGCCTTGCGATAAACGCCATATCGTCAAGGCTAACCGGATTTCCCGGAATAAAGGGCAAGGCCGGCTCCCTGTTGTCATCAGCGGTTTCGGGTTTTCTGCCCCCACCCATCCATTCCAGCCATTTGAGCACGGTCCGGCCGGTCTCCGCCGTCATCGGTATGGACTGCCTTGGCTCCGTGGCGAAGATAAGTGCGTTGGCAGGGTACATCCTTGGGCCGTAGGCAACGCCGGTGCCGTCGCGACAGACATTATCGGGAATCAGCTCCCCGGCAGCATGGCCGAGATGCTCAGCCGCTCCGTATATTCCACCCGCCAGAAAGGCACCCAACCCTTCCCGACTGGCTATGCTTTCTACCAGACTTCGGATAAATTCGTAGCTTCCCGGCCGGGAAAGAGGAATGCCGCCTTCCTTTTCCGGGATAACTCCCCTTTGGTAGCAGCGGCAAAGCCACCTGATCATGGTATCGATGGTGTTGATATCCAGCCCCACGTCGTCACAGAGCCGATTTGCCAGGAAGGGGACTTCGTTATCCTGGCGGTAGTAATCACGGGCCAGGTCTTCGTAGAAGAACCCTGAGGTACAGAGGTATTTGCCCTGCTCGCCTCCAACCCTTCTCAGTGTGGAACGCAGGCACCCGGCAATACACCCCAGGCAGGCTTTCCGGCTCATCTTCATACCGGGGGGTGATATAATGTCCTCCCGTGGCTCCCGTCTTTTCAGTTCGCGTAAATAACGGGTGATCTCCTCCAGTTTCCGGGGGTCGTGTGGCTGGGGGTGGCCTTTGCCGGCCACCGCAATCGCCTTGATTCCCTTGTAACCCATAACGGCACCGGCTCCCCCGGAGCCACTGGCGTCATCGTCAGCAAGAATAGTAGCAAAGGGTATCACCCGTTCGCCGCCGGGACCTATGGCGAGTATCCTGACCGCCTTCCCCAGTTCCGCCTTCAAAGACTCCCTGCTTCGGGCGGCACCCATTCCCCGGAGGTGATCAGCATCCCGGAATTCACAAATGCCGTCGTGTATGAACAGATAAACCGGGCTGTCTGCCACCCCGGTAACCACCAGGGCATCGAATCCGGCGAGCTTGAGATGGGTACCCCAGCTCCCGCCCATGTTGCTGTAACTGAACGAAGGCGGTATCACCGATGGCGACCGGGTGTATACCTGCCACCGCGACCCGGCAAGCCCGGAAAAACCGGCCAGTGGCCCGGTGACAAATATCAGCGGGTTTTCCGGGCCGAGCGCTTCCTTTACCGGTGCCGCGAGGTGCCAGTATAGGGAGGCAGCAAGCCCTCGGCCACCGAGAAAGCCGGCGGCATAGTCCATGGTATCCAGCCGGGAAATTTCCCGTCGGGAAAGGTCGCAGAGAAGTATGGAACCCGCGTACCCTTTAACGGTCGCTTCGGTGGAAATTACCATTATCGAACCCAGCCCGTATCTTTCCGATCCAATAGAAGCCTGTGTTTATTCTCTAGTTTCATCTCTTTCCATATTTTTTCTTTACCTGTATAATTCCATAGTTGGTGCTCAATATGCAAAATTTGTGGCTGATTCTAATCGCGGGCATAGCCTACATTATCGGTTCCATACCCACCGCCTTTCTGATTACCAGGCAGGCAGGTGGGGAACTGGTCTGGCTAAAGGGTTCCGGCAATGTCGGTGCCATGAACGTATACCGGACTACGGGCTCCATAAAACTGATGGTCCTGGCCACGGCACTTGATGTCGGGAAGGGCGCCCTGGTGGTCTTCATCGTACAGTGGCTTTACTACCTGGGCTATGACCCCGGTTTTGCCCTGATGACCGGCGTTTTCTTTGTCGTGATGGGGCACAATTACTCCCTCTTTCTCCGGTTCCGTGGTGGAAGGGGCCTGGCCAGCTTTCTGGGCGTGCTGCTTGCTGTGAACCCGTATATTGTGCCGGCCTGCCTGGGGGTGATGCTGGCCGCCATACTGGCTACCGAGTACGGGACGAAAGGCCGGATAGAGGGCGGATTCAGAAAGGTGTTCCATGCCCTCGGTGCCCAGATACTGGGGCGGGTAATCGGCCTGTCCTTTTGCTTGATTCCGATGTATTTCCTGGCCCCGGGCGCTTTTCTATACCTGCTTCCCGGTATCGGGCTTGCCCTTCCCAAAAACATCAGCCGTTTAAGGGGTTACCTCCAGAAATCGAAGGAGGATGCGGACCGCACGGGTAATGCCACCAAACAATAGCCATAGCGGCCTTTTCCCAGCCAGAATACTAACAAATGATTTTCGAACTAATGAGTGATAGTTTTCACGGCATCACCTTACTGCAATAGTAAATAAAAAAGGCTTATAAAAACAAAAGGTATTGCGACTCGTTACACATGCGCTTAGATCGTGTGATTGTATACGGAAAGGGTAATAATTACCCGGCCATTTACATTAAAAGATGTTTACAATTTAGACTTACCTCCTGATTTTCATTTCTTCAGTATATTCATTATTTATTCCATTTATTCACTCATATCCAAACATGAGAGTTGAATTTTCGTGATACTTTCTCAATGGCTTCGTATAATCATATAGAAGCAACCTCGAGGAAAGCTTTTGAAAAAACCAGAAGGCATATTAGATAAGCCGTCGGTCGGCAATGCCGGGGTATCGAGGGATAAATTTATCGAGCTCTACGAGCAGTATTTACCCAGGGTATTTCGGTATATGACCTATAGGGTAAGCGATAAATGCGTGGCTGAGGATCTTACCTCGGAAGTGTTCGAGAAGGTAATCGATAAATTTGCCAGCTACAAACCCGGCAAATCGTCAATCTCGACCTGGCTCTTTACCATAGCCCGCAATACGCTTATAGATCACTACAGGAAGGCTGAAAGGAAAAAGACGGTACCTCTGGAGAATATAGTCGAGATGCAAGAGACAAAATCGTCGCCCGAAGAAGAATATGAACGCCAGGAAGAGCAGCAGAGGGTTAAGGTATGCCTGGCAGCACTTTCTGTGCAGGAACAGGAAATAGTCTCGCTTAAGTTTGGGAGCGAGCTCAATAACCGGCAGATTGCCGGTATACTGGGTCTATCCGAGACCAATGTTGGGACGATCCTCTATCGCTCCATAAGAAGGCTGAGAGATTGCTTCGGGGGGTAGCAGAATGGATAAGAAAGATATGGAAAGAGATTTTCTCAATAACCTCGAGAGTGTTCTTCAGGGTAAAGAGATAGAGCCGGGACTGAACGAGGACAGCCGGTCGGCCCTCGATTTTGCCAGAAGGATGCTAAGCCTCCGAGTGAACCCTTCCCCTCTATTCCGCGATACGCTCAGAAACAGGCTGCTTCAAAAAATTGAAAAGAAGGAAAGAGAAGCTGAGCATGAAATGGAAGGCTCTTTCTGGGAGCGACTGTGGGAGAACTGGAAGCAGCCGGTATGGCGTACGGTAACGGTGGGACTTGTTTCGGCCCTTGTCATAGTTGTTATTATGAGCTATTCAGGTGTGTTTACCTATTTTACTCCTAAATTACTTGATGAAGTACCCCCCATACCGGAAACGAAATCCATCGGTTGAACAACATGCAGTTTTCCATCAGGCAGATCGCCGGACAGCTTGGACTGGACCGTGGAACCGTCAAAAAATATCTGGAGCAACCGAATATGGTAACCGCTATAGTAGATACCCCTGCGAACTTCGAAGATCAGATTCTTGTGGATAGACGGCATCTGAGTCTTTCGCACACCGAAGATAGAAGATATACTATCTTTTTCGCCCTGTTTTTGTTGCAATATCTCCAACCGCTCCTGCATCAGTTTCGAGCCTTTGCCGTTTTTGTTGGTGGCCAGCTTTTGAGCCGCCTCCCGGCCAATGCCGTTGTCTTCAAT
>JAWOBD010000071.1:0-11797 GCA_046498175.1 Dehalococcoidales bacterium
TGCCTGCTCGCCGAGACCCGGCTCGAGGGCAGACCGCGTCCGTGGCGCTGCGCAGTTCGCGCGCCACGGACGCGGTCTGCCTGCTCGCCGAGACCCGGCTCGAGGGCCGCGACGCGGCATGGAAAGCGAGCCGCGTCGCCCTGGCCCTGGATAGGTAAACGCCACCAAGGGAGGTCAGGTTTCATCCTGGACAGAGGCCTGGGCTTTCCAGACCCCGGGGTCTTCACCACCTCCCCCGGAGCCCGGTTACGGTACCATAGTGGTAAACGCCACTCTTGACGGAGCGGCATGGACCGGGGGCGTCAACTATACCCTGAGCGGACCGGATACCTATTCCGGTTCTTCGGCGACCCAGAGCTTCAGCAACGCACCTGCAGGAACCTATACCCTGGGCTATAACTCGGGTGGCCCGGCTGGGGTGGACTTCTCCAATGTGGCACCCTCTTCCACACAAACCCTGACGGAAAACGGCACCATAACCTTCACCCTGAATTTCGAGACCGGCACCACCACGGCGCTCCGGGTAAATGCTACCCTAGACGGGGCTTCCTGGACGGGAAAGGTCAACTACACCGTCACCGGACCGGAGGGATTTTCCGGCTCCTCCGTAGAGCAAACCTTCAGCAATGTGGCCAGCGGCAGTTACACGGTGGGCTACAACTCCGGTGGTCCGTCGGGGGCGACCCTGGCCAGCATATCGCCGCACCCGACACAGTCCGTGGTTTCGGGACACACCACCACCTTCACCCTCAACTTCCATTCCGAAAACACCAGCTCCATACGGGTCAAGGCCACGCTGGATGGTTCAACCTGGACTGGCAGCGTGAACTATACGCTGGACGGACCGTATTCCGACACGCATGGCTCGGTATCGGAAACGTTTAACAACCTCCCGGTGGGAACCTATACCCTGGTATATAACCACGGCGGGCCTCCCGGTGCGACCCTGACCAGCATAACACCGCAGCCGACTCAGACAACCTCCGCAGACCAGAGAACGACCTTCACGATGAACTTCGTCTCCCAGGCGGCGAGTACGGTAAACGTGAGGGCCACTCTTGACGGCGAGTCCTGGAGCGGTTCGGTTCTTTACAATATCAGCGGCCCGTACCGGGATGCCGATACCACGGTACCGCTTTCGCTAACCAATCTCCCTGCCGGAACCTACACCCTGTCCTATCGCTCGGGAGGACCTTCCGGGGCGACCCTTTCCGATATCTCGCCATCACCAACGCAGTCGGTGTCTACCGGACATAGCATAACCTTTACCCTGCACTTCCACTCCCAGGCAACCGGTACCATCGAGGTCAATGCCCTTCTTGACGGCCAGAGCTGGGAGACGGCAGTGGGCTCGGGAACAATAAGGTATGGTATCAGCGGTCCGGTGTCCGATTCCAGCACTTCGATGCCGGATACCTTCAGCGGACTGCCCTCGGGCAGCTATACCCTAACTTATCATGATGGCGGGCCCGTCGGGGCAACCCTGATCAGCATCTCGCCGCAGCCCACCCAGAATCTTCCCGCCGGCGGGAACATAACCTACACCCTGAACTTCCATTCCGAGCCGAGGGGCTCGGTGATGGTCAATGCTACCCTGAACGGTAGTGACTGGGAGGGAGACGTCAGCTATACCCTGAACGGGCCCTACGTGGACTCGCACGGCTCGGTGCCCTATACATTCGATAACTGCCCGGGGGGAAGCTATACCCTCAGCTACAATTCCGGCGGGCCGGGAGCACTGCAGAGCATCACGCCATCGCCCAGCCAGCAGCTTCCGGACGGAGGTGCGATAACGTTTACCCTGAACTTTGAGGAGCTTCTGCAATAACCATATGAAAAGGAGGATGGAATTATGAAGAAAAAACTAATGCTAATGGTCAGTTTGCTGGCTGTGGTGTCGCTTGCGCTCTTCGGCTGCACATCGGGAAGTGGTGGCGGCGGTACCGCACCCAGTTCGCTATCGGTTGATGAATCACAGTCCGGTCAGCAGGTAGAGATTGCCTCGGGCGGTACACTTACGGTAACTCTTGAATCCAATCGAACCACCGGTTTTCAGTGGGAGCTCAAGTCGGTCGGTGACACCTCCGTGCTGCAATCGCAGGGCGGTACCTACAACGCTCCGGATAGCGAGATGGTAGGTGCTGGTGGAGAAGCCATCTGGACCTTCGAGGCCATAAAGCCTGGTACCAGCAGCATATCAATGGAGTACAGTAAACCCTGGGAGGGGGGTACTAAGGCAGAGAAGACCTTCGACCTGACCGTAGTGGTCAAGTAGCGGCAAAGCGAATTGCTGAAAGTGTGAGTGTCAAGGGTAGGGGAGTCAAGCGCCCCTGCCCTTGAATTTTCGAGGAGGGTTTTTCGTGGCAGAGAGATTTGTATTGCGTCAGATCGGCGCTGTCAGGAGGGTTATGTGAAATACAGATATCTATTAACGCTGGTTGCCGTATTTCCTCTGCTCGCCTTTTCGGGGTGCCAGTCTCCGGTGCAGACCACAGAGGCAATTAGCGTTGCGGAGTTGATGAATGCGCCGGTATATGATGAGAGTGTCAGCGTATATGGGGAGGTATCCCTGCTGGGGCAGCTAAATTGCCCCTGCTTTGAGCTTGAATCCGGTGGCGAAACGGTCAAAGTATGGTATGACCTTATGGTAGAGGACGTCCAGGCGGAGAGACTGCCGGTCAGTATTGAGGGTATTCAGAACGGTGACCGGGTGGTGGTCACAGGTGAACTCAAGACGGAAGGCCAGTACCGGCAGCTCAACGATTTCTGGGCCAGTGACATTGAGGAGACGGGATAGCTCACCTGCGACTACTGAAATTTATAGTATTGAGGTAATTAACGAAGACCGGCCACAGTCGCCGGTCTTCATCTTTCGGTTGTAGAGTGATATGAATTATAGAAGATGCGACGGTCACATTAAATTAGTGACATTGGCCGCTATCTGGAGATTGTTGTAACATAAATAGGAATGCAAAATTTTTATAGCGGGGATAGTTGATGGGTATCAAAGGCAGGATGTTCCTGCTTGTTGCGTTTCTCTTTGCCATTCTTTACGGGGTGGTTACCGGGATTGGTGTCTGGGCGGGTGCGGGAAGCTTCGCCATATATATTGTTCTGGCCTTCGTGTTTATCGGCATCCAGTACCTGGTCAGCCCCTATATAGTTGCCCGGACCATGAGGGTAAGGTGGGTTTCGGAAAAGGAGGCTCCGGAATTACACCGTACAGTTGCCGGGCTGGCGCGGGAGGCACAGATTCCCCGGCCCAGGCTCGGTATATCGGAGGTTTCCATACCCAACGCCTTTGCTTTTGGCCGTACCCGGAAGGACGGGCGTGTCTGTGTTACCCGGGGCATACTCAACCTGTTGAACGGAGATGAGCTGAAGGCTGTGCTGGGGCATGAGATGTCACACATCAAGAACAGGGATATGCTCACCATTACCCTGCTTTCCGGTGTACCTCTGGTGATGTACTGGATAGCCTGGATTTTCATGCTGCGTGGTGCCTTCGGAGGTCGCGGGCAGGGTACCGGCTATGCTGCTCTCATAGGTCTGGGTGCATTCGGACTCTATTTTCTCACCAATCTCCTGGTTATGTGGGGTTCCCGCATACGTGAGTATTCCGCCGATACGGGCAGTGTCCGCCTGGGCAATATGCCCCATCACCTCGCCTCCGCCCTCTATAAGCTGACCTACGGCAGCGCTCGCTTGAGGCGTAGTGCGGAAATGAAACGGGTTGAGGGTGTTCGGGCGTTCTTCCTCAATGACCCGTCCCGTGCCTGGTATGAAATAAAGGAACTATCTCAGGTTGACAGGGATATGAACGGAGCTATCGACTACGATGAGCTTGCCGAGTTGCGCCAGAAGACGGTGAGTTTGAAGAGGTCGGAGAAGATGATGGAGCTTTTCAGCAGTCACCCCAACATGCTCCGGCGCATCAAGCACCTCTCCAGCATTATCGCTTGACTCGGGGGATGGCCTCGGAATTTATCCTGGTCGATGCACCGAACTATATGGTGATATAGCCTATCGGGCTCGCCTACTTCTCCGCCGCAGGATAGACGCCAGCGACATTATACCTATTACAATGAGAAAGACGGGAGGCCGGAATGAGGGCGTGGAACTCCCCGCTTGGGGAGTGATGGCAGTTGATGGGACGGCCGGTTCCTTCTCGTCGACTGCTTCCTCACCTATTTCATAGGCGGCCAGGCTGGCACCGGTAAGCTCCGCAGGTACCCAGCCCAGGAAATTGTTCTTGCCGGTTGCCTCTGCCCAGAGCCACCCGGCTTCCCCGCCCATTTCGAAAACCGAGGTTGCCTTTTTGTAATCGGGCAGGTAAACCATCGCGGCCGTATGGCCTTCAACCAGTGCTATAGCCGAGCGCAGGCCGGCACCGCGGAACATCACCGCCAGCAGAACGGCGCTGTCCTCGCAGTCGCCGTAGGCAACCCCCTTCTGGCGGATACTGGTGGCCAGCTCATCGGCGTTCTGGGCAAACTCCTCGTAATGGAACTGGTCGATATCCGGAGTGTATTTGACTCGGTCTCGTACCAGACGAAAGATGGCTTCTGCCCTCTCCGTCCGGTCGGGGTACTCTGCGGCCATACTCTCACCCAATTCATAGGCTATGTCGAGCTCTTCGCCCAGGCTCTCGAATACTATCACCGGGCGGAATGAGTTCTCCGATAGCTGGTAGAAACCGTCTCTGCCGTAGGACCTGGTCCGGTATATTCCCCAGTCGTCATACACCTCGTCGCCCGTCTCGTTGAAAACGGAGGAGGGCTTTGCCAGTGCCTGGTGTGTTGTAGCCAGCCCGGCTATTAACAGGGATAGGGATAAGACGATGGCCGTGGTTTTCTTCATAGCGGTGTGGTCAGGGCGGCGTGCAGTATCAATCCGAAAAATATGAGGTAGCCAAAGACATAGACCCCCACGGCGTTGGGATTTCGGGTTATGTTCAGAAATGGTATTTTAGGGGTTAGTTTGTCCACTATGCGCAGCAGAGCCAGGCCTATTAAGAGGCTGATAGCAAAGCTGATTGCGGCCAGCCCCCAGGTTCTGAAGTCAAAGATAAAGCCCAGGGGGGATACACCGATGGCGGTGTGGGCGGTAGCCGCGCCGTGAATAACCAGACCGATCAGGATAAAGAACCCGGCGATGAAAAGGCCGGTGGCCAGGGGGCTTTCCCCGATGCGCTCGCGTTCCCTGATTTCCGGGGTCAGCGTATCCAGGGCCTTGATACCGAGCCAGGCCAGGAGGGAGCAGATGGCAACCAGTACCGCAATTCTGCTTATCCACATCAGTACAATCATCCAGTACGGGGTTGCCAGACCTATCTGTTCCATGACCGGCCCTCCTTGATTCAGTTGCCGTTTTTATTCGCTATCCCAGGCATTTCTGCCGATAAGGGGCACGAACCGGCAGCTACCCAGGTTCTCCACAGTTCCCCTTTTTTGCCCGCGGGTAACCCGGTATAGCTCCTGCATATATCGCGAACCGACGGGTATTACCATCCTGCCCCCGGGCCTTAACTGATCCGTAAGTTCCTGTGGTATTTCGGGAGCGGCGGCGGTGACCATAATGGCGTCATAGGGTGCTTTCTCGGGATAACCCAGGCTTTCCCCGGCCATGTGGACCTCGACATTATCGTAGCCCAGTTTTTTCAAGGTATTACCCGCCCTCTCTGCCAGCTCCGGCAGGCGCTCAACGGTAATAACCCGGAAGGCCAGTTCGGCCAGGATGGCTGCCTGATAACCGCAGCCAGTACCTACTTCCAGTACCTTTTCCTTGCCCTGAAGCTTCAGCGCTTCGGTCATCATTGCGATGATGAGCGGTTGGGAGATTGTCTGGTTGTGACCGATGGGTAAGGGGATATTATCGTAGGCAGAGAGCTTTTCTTCCGGAAGGACAAAGCTTTCACGGGGAATGCGTCTCATTGCTGCCAGCACCCGCTTGTCACTGATTTCCCTGTCCAGGCTGGCGATTAGCCTGGCCCTGGCTTTGTCAAAGTCCATGTCGATACCTGTAGTGCTGACTTCACGAAGTGGTATAGGCGAGAACCACGAGGGCGGATATCATGATTGCAGCCAGCATGCCGATGCGACGGATTTCGGCCGAGATATGCTGGTGGCTGGCCATTCTCGCCGAAGCGGTGGCGGGTACTTCTTGTGGAATTGTTCCTTTCTTCGCCGCTGCTGCGGTCTCTCCCCTCGAAGCCATCTGCTTTTCGCTTGCCGCCACGGGGGCGAATTGATTACCCCTGGTTTTCCTGCCCTGAGATGACTGCTTCGACCTTTTGCGTCGTGATTTGCTGGGCATCATTGACCTCCCGTTTATTTGGCTCTGGGATGAGATTTCTCGTAGGAACGACGGATATGCTCGGTGGTAAGCTGGGTGTAAACCTGTGTCGTGGAGATATTGGCATGGCCCAGCAGTTCCTGTACCGACCTTAAATCAGCCCCTCCATTTAGCATATGCGTGGCGAAGCTATGCCTCAGTGTATGTGGTGTAATGCCTTTCAGCCCCGCTGCTCTGCCATATTCCTTGAGTATCTGCCACAGTCCCTGCCTGGTCAGCCGCTCGCCGCGGACATTCACGAAGAGGGCTTTCTCGTCGGCATATACCAGGTTGGGTCGGGCATCCCTGATATAGTCCTCAACGGCCTTCGCCGCTCTCTGATGAATGGGTATGATCCGCTCCTTTTTCCCCTTGCCCAGGCAGCGCACAGAACCATCCTCGAAGTTGACGCTGTCAAGGTTGAGCGATACCAGCTCGCTTACCCGCATACCGCTGGCGTAAAGCATCTGAAGTATGGCGATATCCCTTTTTGCTTCCGGTCGGGACTGTTTGGCGGGCTGTTCCATCAGACGATAGACCTCGCTGATTGATATTGGTCTGGGCAGGGAACGGCCTGCTCTGGGGGAATCTACATTATGCGAGGGATTATCTTTTACTATCCCTTCGGCCTTCAAGAAATTGAAGAAAGACCTGAGTGCGGCTACCTTTCGTGCCACGGTGCTTGAGGCGTAGTTCCTGTCTTTAAGATTGAGTAGATACCTGAGCAACCCCTGTCTGCCAAAGCCTTCCCAGGAAGGAACAGTACCGTTATTTGAGGCTTCTGAGATAGCGAACTCGGCGAGTTGCTCGAGGTCGTTGTGGTAGGCATTTATCGTATTCTCGGAAAATCCCTTCTCCACCGCAAGGTAGGTAAGGAAGCTGTTAATAGCCTCTTTCATAGTATTCCTTGGGCCTGATAACGCCCATTTCCTTTAACATAACATATTTACATAATATTATCAAGAGCAAAAGTACACAGGGTTGTAAGCCGCATTGGTGCCGGCTTACTCCGCCGTCTGTTCTTCTTCTGTTTCTTCTACCGGTGCTGCTTCTTCTACCGCAGCGGCTTCTTCCTCCTCTTCCTCAGCTACTCTGGCTACAGCCATCTCGGCTATCTTGACGATCAGCTGGTCGGGTTCGTTGTGGACAGTGATATCTTCACCGAGCCTCAGGTCCTTGACGTAAATTGAGTCACCCAGCTCATTGAGGACGCCGATGTTGACCTCTACCTCGTGGGGGAGCTTATCCGGGAGGCATTCTACGCTGAGGGTGTCGAGGGAATGTTGAACCGCGCGTCCCTTTATCTCCATCGCTGGGGCCTCACCGGTTAGAATGATAGGTATTTCGGCCTTCAGTTTCTCGGTCATCTTTATCTGGTACAGGTCCACATGCAGCAGTTGCTTTCCCAGGGGGTCGGTTTGTATTTCACGGATGAGAACCTTGCGGGGGCGCTTTTCGCTGTCGATTTCCAGGTTGAGAAGAGATGTCGTTCCGAACTCTTTTATCACATCCAGCAGCTCACCGGTGTTGCACTCCAGAGACCTCGATTTGAGGTTATGTCCAAACAGGTGGGTTGGGGTTATTCCCCCGCGCCTTAAAAAGCGTACCTTTTTTCCCGTTATATCCCTGGCCCTTGCCTTAAGTACTGTGCCTTTCATATTACCTCCTTGTATCCCTACTATTTAAGCAGAGATTGGCTCGTGAAATCAATTTATTATTACCCTCAACATGGGGATAGGTTAGTCCTGGTTGCGGAATGACCATACCGCGAGACCAATCATAACTGCTCCTATAATGGCCAGTATGCCGACATTGCTCCACAGGGTCATTGACTGCCCGAACAGGTTGATCCCTGCCCCGGTACCTGCTCCTGATACCTCCCCCAGTGCTATCTGGCGGATGCTGGTGATCCCATAGGTCGCCGGGTTTATCATGGCAACGTTACTCATCCATGCCGGTGCCTGGTCCAGCGGTACGAATACCCCGGAGAGAAATATCATGGGAAAGAGCAGCATCTGGGTCACCACCTGAAAGGCCTCCATCGAACGGATTCTGGTTGCCAGGAGCACACCGAAGGCGCCCATGGTAATTGCCAGCAGCAGCATCATGGGAAGCATAGCCGCTGCTCTTGCTGTGCCCAGGGTTACCCCTATCAGGGGAGCGAAGAGCATGATGATGGAGCCCTGTATCATCGCTATTGTTGCTGCGCCGAGGGTTTTACCCATTGCGACCGAGGCACGGTTGATGGGTGCTACCAGGACTTCCTTGAGGAAACCGAACTCCCTGTCCCAGACGACACTGATACCGGCCATAAACGAGCTCATCATTACCGTCATGCCGATGATGCCGGGGAAAATGAACTGGGCGAAGTTAACGCCGGTGCCGACGTTACCCATCAGGCCGGCGAACCCGCTGCCGAAGACAAACAGAAAAAGAAGCGGCAGAGAAATGGCTCCGATTAGCCGTATCCTGTCGTGCCAGAAACGCAGTATGTCGCGGTACCAGATGGTATAGATTCCCCTGAGGTTGTTCATCTCTTTTCTCTAGCGGCGCATGCGCCGCCCGTGCTGGCGTATCATTGCCTTGAAGGAATTGCTGACCTCTTCCTCACGCATTTCCCGCCCGGTTAGCTGGAGAAACACGTCGTCCAGGCTCGGGTTGCGCAGGCTCACACTTACTATCCTGGTGCTGAATTCCCGGATAAAGCTGGGTAGAAACTTCTCCCCGTTTTCCACGGGAAAGACCAGCTCGTCGTTGTCCTGTCTTGGCTCGATATGGTAGCAGGTCCTTATTTCCTCGGCAGCTCTGGCGTTGTCATCCGTTTTCAGGGTAACGGTATCCTTACCCACCCCGCGTTTCAGCCTTTCCGGGGAGTCCATGGCGACGATTTTACCATGGTCCATCACGGCGATACGCTCTGCCTTATCCGCTTCATCCATATAGTGTGTGGTCAGGAAAATGGTGGTGCCCTCCCGTCGTTTCATCTCCATTATATATTCCCAGAGGCGGTTGCGTGTCTGGGGGTCAAGGCCGATGGTAGGCTCGTCGAGGAAGAGCACTTTGGGGTAGTGGAGCAGCCCCCTGGCCAGTTCCAGGCGACGTTTCATACCCCCCGAATAGGTGCGGACATCGTGATGGCGCTTGTCCCAGAGCTGGGTTATCCTCAGTACTTCCTCTATACGCTTTTCCCGGACCGAACCTGGTACGTTATATACCATGGCGTGAAAACGCAGGTTCTGCACTCCGCTGAGGCGTTCATCGAGGCTGGGGTCCTGAAAGACCAGCCCGATTGACTGCCGTACCTGAGCCTGCTGGCGTACCACGTCAAAGCCGTTGACCGTGGCGCTACCCGATGTCGGTCTGGCCAGAGTGCAGAGGATATTGATGGTGGTGGTTTTACCGGCTCCGTTCGGGCCCAGAAAACCGAATAACTCTCCCCGCGTTACCTGGAAGTTGATGTGGTCTACTGCGACGAGGTCATCGAATTTCTTGACCAGGTTGTCAACTGATATAATGCTTTCGGTCATATTTATACACAACAAGACGGCTTGTCTGAAGAATCTACTTAACTTGACGTTCGAGGCGAGGCAAGGGCAGTGAAGCTGGTGGCAAAGCCTGCCAAATGGTATTTTAACACTTCGCACGCCCTTTGTATAGGAAGTGCAATTCGTATGAATATTCCTAATTGTAACATAAATAAGAAAAGTATGCGCTTGAATAAGGAGTGGCTGGCTCGGGCAGATATTCGCAATATGTATTGACATCGCTTTACCGGTAACATATCATATCAGGGCAGTGCCTAAGGATGGAGGTGTACAATTGTACCGCAGGATGCTGGTTACCCTGGACGGTTCTGAGCTTTCCGAGGTGGTCTTACCCTATATCGCAGTACTGGTAGAAAAAATGGGTCTGGATGTATTCCTGCTCCATATCTCCGGACAGGAGAAGGATGAGTTAATGCCCCTGCACCGGGCCTATATTGAGCGTACCGTTGAAATTGTCAGAGGACGGGTAAAAGAAGCTGGCGGTAAGGGGAATACCGGGTCTGGCGAGATTGGGGTGGAGGTCAAGGGTGAGCTTGTCCCCGGGCATCCGGCGGAGGAAATCCTTCGTTATATAGGTAAAAATGATATTGACCTGGTCCTTATGGCCACTCACGGGCACTCGGGTCTCAAGCGCTGGGCGATGGGTAGCGTGGCCGAGAAGGTTATTCATGGCAGCCGGGTGCCGGTCTGGCTGGTTCCGGCACGGTGCAAGAGTGAGGTGATCTGTAAAATATGGCCGGAGGCCCCGCTGCTGGTGCCGCTGGATGGCTCGGAGCTGGCCGAGGGGGTGCTGGACCATGTCGAAGCACTGGTGGGGTGGGGTGGAATCGGTCCGGTAAAGGTGGTCTTGCTCAGGGTTGTCGAGTCTCCCGTGATGTCGGATCACTACTTCAGCAATATACCCCAGACCCGCGAACAGGTTGATAAATATTTGAACCGGATCGAGGCCCGCCTGGAAAAAGCGGGCCTCGATGTAGAGCCCAGGGTGCTTACCGGTGAGCCAGCAGAGCAGATCGTTGACTATATCGGCTCTCGCCAGTTCAGCCTGGTGGTGATGTCTACCCATGCCCGTTCCGGTCTCAGCCGCTGGGTGATGGGTAGCGTGGCGATGAAGGTTGTGAGCGGGAGTTCTACTCCCCTACTTCTGGTTCGGCCTTCCTGATTTGGACCGTGCCCTGTATTTATTTTTCCCCGGCTTTCTCTTTTTTCTCACCACCGCTGGGTGTTTCGGGTTTTTTTATCTGGTGGTGTACATGGTAGGAATGGTAGCATAGGGAAATACCCCAGAATATGGCGAAGAAACCGATTACCTCCGTGCTTACCAGGGCGGTGAACAGGGGAGCAGCCAGTATCAGAATCCCGAAGACGATGCCTATGATACCGGATGTTAGTGGCCATCCCATGCTGATTTGCTTGCGCATGCGTACCGCACTGACGGTGCCCATAATTCCCATTATCAGTGCCCAGGCGCCTACCAGGTATATCAGTATTATCTCGCTGATAACCGGCATGCTCAGGATGATGATTCCCAGTACCAGGCCGGCTACTCCTGCCGCCAGCGACCATCTCCAGTTCTTCTGCACCTTGTGGTGCTGCGTCGCCATTATGATGGTGAATATCCCGTCAACCAGGAAGAAGATGCCGAACAGGATTACCAGTGTTACCAGTGTAATTCCGGGCCAGATAACAGCAACTACGCCGAAAACGATGGCGATTATTCCCTTTACCAGCATTGACCACCATGGCCCTGACCACCATGCCCGTGGTGTGAATACACCCTCTCTGTCCAGAAGCATAAGGTAAACCTCCTAAAATTATAGTATTTTGGCTGGAACTCTGTATAACAATCCTTGATCCGGTATTTATGCATGCTCGTTTTCGTCCGGCGTTGTCTCCCTGAGCTTGCCTTCGGCTACGGC
>JAWOBD010000038.1:0-4882 GCA_046498175.1 Dehalococcoidales bacterium
CACCTATAATGTCATCTGCTCCCCTTAAAATGGTTTTAATCTCTTCTGACGTTAGCGGACCGGAATCCTGGGGATGAAGATAAATTGGAACTTTCTTTATTTTCCTGCTCATCCTATTTAAGAAGGCTAAATATCAAGTCTCTTTCTGAGTTTATTTGCATTTTTTGGAGTCATGGACTGGTTCTCCAAATTATGGTTTTTTATTTCATAATTGTAGACAAAAGAAGGCATTATTTATGATTTTTTACCTGCGATATGTAACTTTCAACTTTCAGATCTATTTCAGAAGCTATAATTAATGGCGACCCTCCTTCCGGTGGCGGGTTTCGGATCGGGTAAAAATTGCTCGTCGCTATTCATATCGAAGTCGGCGACAAAACGTTTCAGGGAGTTTATGGCCACCGGTTCATCGACCCGGTTACGGCGACACTCGGTTTCACAGAAGCGGGGACATACCCTGCCGCAGACAAGGGGAAGGGGGTTAGTCTCCTTGATGAGGGCCAGCGCTTCGCTGTACCTGCCTTCCGCTATGAGGGCGATATAGCCCTGAATGTCTATTCCTGCCGGACAGGTTAGAGAACAGGGCGCAACACAGTCGCCATAGTGGTCCGAAAGCAGTAGCTCCAGGGCCATACGGCGCATATTGCTCAGGTCATCACTGGTAGTACGGACAACCATGCCTTCGGTCACTGGCGTGGTACAGGCCGGCATCGGCCCACGGGCGTTTTCCACTTCTACCAGGCAAAGACGGCAGGCTGCGGTAGGTTTGAGCCGTGAATCATAGCATAGGGTGGGTATCTTTACTCCATGCTCTCCGGCTGCCTCCAGAATGGTGCTTCCCTGTTCCGTTTCAACCTTTCTACCGTTCAAAGTAAAGGCAATTTTGGGCATTTCTCTCTCCTTAATGGACGGATATGGCGTTGAGGCGACATACATTCATACATAATCCACAGCGAATGCATTTTTCCTGGTCGATGACAAAGGGCTTTTTCTTTTCTCCGCTTATTGCGTTGGTGGGGCAGTACTTGGCGCAAACCCCGCACCCGGGGCATTTTTCCGGGATTACCTCGTAGGTTATCAGGGCCGGGCATTTCTTGGCCCGGCATTTGTGGTCTACAATATGCTCCTCGTATTCGTCGCGGAAGTACTTGATGGTGGTGAGTACGGGATTGGGTGCTGTCTGCCCGAGACCGCAGAGTGAGGCACGCTTGATGGTGCGGGCCAGTTCCTCGAGCGAGGCGATATCTTCCTCTTTGCCTTCCCCCTTGGTTATTCTCTCCAGTGTTTCCAGCATGCGCAGAGTACCGATACGGCAGAATGTACACTTCCCGCATGATTCTTCCTGGGTGAAGTTGAGGAAGAACTTGGTGATATCCACCATGCAACTGGTCTCGTCCATTACGATCAGGCCACCGGAGCCCATGATAGCACCGGTGCTGGTCACTGACTCGTAGTCCACCCTGGTATCGTCTAGCCTGGCCGGTATAACTCCACCCGATGGTCCTCCTATCTGGATTGCCTTGAACTCAAGGCCGCTGGAAGTGCCGCCCCCGATGTCGAAGACGATCTCATGGAGAGTTATACCCATGGGTACCTCAATAAGGCCACCATGGGCTACCTTGCCGGCAAGGGCAAATACCTTGGTTCCCTTGCTCTTCTCGGTGCCGTAACTGTTGAAGGCGCTGGCACCGTTCAGAATAATCCAGGCGATATTGGCCAGGGTTTCGACATTGTTGATGGTGGTTGGCTTCTCCCAGAGGCCGGAGTTGGCCGGGAAGGGTGGACGGAACCTGGGCATACCTCGCTTTCCCTCTATGGACATCAGAAGAGCGGTTTCTTCACCGCAGACAAAGGCGCCGGCGCCTTGCCTGATACGGATATCGAAGTTGAAGCTGGAGTCCTTGATATTCTCTCCAATAAGACCGGCGTCCCTGGCTTCGGAGAGGGCGATCTCAAGACGCCTGATGGCCAACGGATACTCTGCTCTGATGTAGAAATAACCTTGTGAAGCGCCAACCGCATAGCCAGCAATCAGCATTCCTTCGATTACGGAGTGGGGATCACTTTCCAGAACGCTTCTATCCATGAAGGCGCCCGGGTCGCCTTCGTCGGCGTTGCAGACGATGTATTTCGGTTCACCCTGGGCTTTGCGTGCAAAACCCCACTTGACGCCGGTAGGAAAACCAGCACCCCCTCTCCCCCGTAGCCCGGAGGTGGTAATTTCGTCGATTACTTCCTGGGGAGACATCGTATTCAGCGCCTTTTCCAAGGCTTTGTAGCCGTCAGCCTGCAGGTAATCCTGAAGAGACTCCGGGTTAATAACTCCACAGTTGCGGAGTACGACTCTTTTTTGCTTTGCCAGAAGTTTATCCAGTTCTTCCTGCGGAACAAGCCATTCCTCTATGGGATTACCCTGGATTATGTGTTCGTTGATAATACGCTCTACCTTATCCGGGGTAACCTTGCTGTAAAACGTACTTTTGTTTGAAGGGGAAACGATCTCAATAAGGGCCTCGTTGTAGCACATACCCATACAACCGGTTTTCTTCAGTTCTACGTCGGAGGCCTTGGTTTGGAGCTGAGTATCGAAGGCATCGTAGACCTTTTTTGCCCCGGCGGCTATGCCACAGGAAGCGAGCCCTATCTTTACCGTCCAGTTGTTTTTGTTATCTAAGGACATTGGTTCCTCCTATTTTGTATCCGGGGTGTTGGCTGGCCAGGTAAGGAGCGCTGCTATCAGGAAGCGGCGCTCTCTTTTTTCTTTATCTCTTTGATTGTTCTGTCAATTGATTCTGGAGTTAGCCGCCCGTAGGTATCGCTGTTGATCATTATGCAGGGAGCCAGGCTGCAACAGCCCAAGCAGGCAACACGTTCTACTGTGAACATTTTGTCCTCGCTGGTTTCTCCCTCCTTGGCACCCGTGACCTGTGCTATCGTATCGGCTACCATCTCGGCGCCGCACAGGTGACAGGCAGTACCGTGACATACCTTGATGAGGTATTTGCCCAGCGGTTCGAGGCGGAACTGCGCATAGAAGGTAACGATACCGTATATTTCGCTGGCCGGAACATCGATATCAGTGGCGATACGCATTATGGCGGACTTGGGCACATAGCCAAGCGTATCCTGCACTTCCTGCAGGATGGGTATTACTGCGCCTCTTTCCACACTATGTTTGCTGGCTATCGAATCGATTATACCGAGATCTATCTTTTCCTCGCTTGCATTTTCAGCGGCCATTGGCATCTCCTTAATAATAACTTTGTCTTCTGAAGCTCTGGTTTGTCTTCAAACCGGCCAGAAAAATAGGGGGCTATTTATAGAGGAAGCTTTTAACGGCTTGATAGACCTGGGTAATAGGCTGGAGACATTATAATATATGCACTTTGGATGTGTCCAGCAGTTGGAATTGCCATAACTTTGGAATTTAAGCATAGCGGAGTGTATTGTATGAAGTGATTGTTGCTATTTGTCAGCCTTGTTCTGTCCCGCGTAGCGGTCTTCGTCATCTCTACCCCAGTTCTGCATAATCTCCTTGATCCGCTCGGCGAGCTTGGGGCTTCTGCGCAGCCGTTCGATAAGAACGGGACAAGCCTCGAGAAGCGAGTTCTGGGCGGCAGTAGCCATGCCGGACATGAGGTTTTGCATGTTGACGTCGTATGTTTGTGAAGAGTCCATTCCTGGGACGGACTGTTCCATCTGTCTCCTTATATCCTCGGCGGTAAATCTCATTGGCGTGATACAGGATTTGTACCACGGGCATTCCCGGCACTGCATAATACCATGTGCTTCATCTAAAACATCACTCATAGCTGACCTCTTTTCTCTTCAGTTTCACAATCAATTGCTGATACTTACTGGCTAGGGCAATATCTGTTCCAGGCTTTTATCGATGGATTCTTTACTTGGGAAAGCGCCGATCACTTTTTCTTTGATAATACCATTCTGGTCAATGAAGTATGTAGTCGGGAAGTACTGAATTTCGTATTTTTGAAATGTATTACCCTTGCTGTCCACCAGTATAGTGTCCAGCAAGGAGGAGAGTTCGTTATTGTCCAGGTATTCCGTTATCGTGCTGGAGCTTTCTCCAGCATTGATGGCTAGTATTATCAGGCCATCCTCCTCGTTTTCACTGTGAACCTGTTGCAGGTAGGGCATCTCATTGCGGCAGGGTGGACAGCCGGTGTACCAGAAGTTTATCAGGATAGGGTTGCCTTCTAGGTCACTCAGGGAAACGGTACTGCCATCGAGGTCAGGCAGATTGAAATCAGGCGCTTTTGCACCTACAACCGCCGTTTCTGAGGCCGAGCTGCTGGAACAACCGGCCAGAGCCAGCCCAAGGCTTATGGAGGCAATAGCCATTAATACTGTGATAATTCTGGTTATTTTTCTCATGATTCTACTCCCATGGTAAGTAAATTTTACTACTAAATGGTCCCGGTCAACAACGTTAATCTGCCCGTTGTGATAAGTATGCCCAGCACAATTAATACTGCACCACTGACGATGTATACTACCCGTGAGTGGCGCTGAATGCGTCTCAATACCGGGGTTACCCGGTCAAAGGCGGCGCCAATGATCAGAAATGGTATTCCCAGGCCCAGAGAGTACATGGCAAGAAGCGAGGCACCACGCCACGCTGTTGCTGAAGCTGCCGCAAGCATGAGGATACTCCCCAGTATATAGGTGGCACACGACATTGATGCCATGGAAAATATTGCGCCAGTAATGAAGGATCGTACGTAACCGGTCTTGGTACTCTGAGAGGGAGTAAACCTTTTCTGAAAGTTAAGTTGAGGCACCTTCTGCGATAGCAGAAAAAGCGCACCAAACACTATCAGTAGTATTCCGGCCACCTTCTTTATCAAAAAGAAGTTGATGC
>JAWOBD010000027.1:0-4946 GCA_046498175.1 Dehalococcoidales bacterium
TACCGTCGCGGCAGAGGCGATGTTTTACCAGGTCAGGCTCGCTGGGTTTGAGCTCCCTGGAGGCGGCGCCGATATCAACCGTGCCGTCTTCGGCCGATTTGACACCCACGCTGGAGCCACCGCCCTGAATGGTTACGGTAATATCGGGATTCATTTCCATAAAGATGCCAGCAAATTTCTCGGCCAGAGGCTGAACTGTGGACGAGCCGGCTTCTGTTATCGTTCCGGAAGACGGTTCGGGTTCTGGTTCGGGTGCTGGTTCAGGGGTAGGTTCGGGTGCTGGTTCGGGAGTAGGTTCTGGGGTAGGGCTGCTGCAGCTAGACATTATGAGAGCACCGGCAACCGCTACCGTGGTGAGTAAAACGGTAATCTTCTTCAAATTCAAAACTCCATTCCTCCTTATTGATTATTTAGAACACACAGGGCCAGGGTATGTTTAAATGTGGGGCCACCCCCGGCACCGGTGATTTTTTGTACAACCCTATAATTTAAATTCTAGCAGCAAATTGTTAAGGGCTCATTAATGGTTTGTTAAATAATTGTTAAATTTTGGAAATTTATAATTTCGGACCTTGAAATACCGTATTTCAGGCGAATTAAAAACGGTGGATTGAATAATTGTCATAGTGAGGAGGTACTGGTGAGGCAATGGTATCCCTCCCTCTCCAGGTTATAACGTGGAACTTCGAGCAGGCTTCTGTCTTCATCCATGAGCAAGATCTTTGCCGTTGGTTCATCTCCCATATCAACCATAAAAGTGTGGCACACTCGTTTACAGGAGGCCGATCCAGGTGTCGGTAGCCTGGTTGCCGGAGGGGTTCGACCGTAGTTCCTATTACTATTATACAGGGATAATTTTATGGTGATCTTAAGCTTGGGATAATTCCCGGTTAAATTTGCTATCCGAGCACAGTTGTGGAGAAATCAGGTGTGCTACTCTGGATTATTTATGGATTTGATGAACTGTGGTATGCTTGAAATTCAGGGCAAATTGCCTTATGTCTAGAATCTTATTGAAGCGGGAAATGGAGTATGATTGTCCTCCATATTCATCAATATTTCACTCGTACAGGTGGATTTGAACCCGTGCAGGTAAGAGTATGCTGAGCGGTATCAGGTGGCGAGTAACGATACCTGTCCTGCTGCTGGTAGCCGGGTGTGTGGGGTTTTCCGGCCTCTACCTGGTTAATTCGGTCCGGGATAACCAGATTGATATGCTGCGTAACCGGCTTGAGGATGAAGCCAGGGTTGCTGCCCTGGCTGCTTTGCCGTTTCTTTCTGAAACTGGGAAAAATGCAGGGCTGGATTCCCTGGCGAAGTCCATTGGGGAGGAAACCGGTATCAGGATTACCATTGCCGGGCCGGATGGGTTGGTACTCGGGGATTCCGAGGAGGACTACCTGGAGATGTCCGGCTTTAGCAGCCAGCCCGAGATAGCCGGCGCAATGGAGTCGGGTTTGGGTGAGAATACCCGCTACAGCACCGTAATGGGCAGCCGGATAATGTACCTTGCCGTGCCGGTCCTGAGCCGGGGAGAGATGGTAGGGGTGGTCAGAATTGCTTCGCCGCTGACCGGTGTAGAGGCGGCAGCGAGTGAAGTGACCAGGCTGGTAATGATAACTCTGGGCGCATCCCTCGGTGTGGCGGCGCTGGTTGCGATGCTTGTTGCACGTTCGATACGCCGTTCCCTGAACCAGGTGACGAACGGGGTGAAGCGTATTGCCGGTGGAGAGCTCGGCTACCGTATACCGGTCAGCCCGGCCGGAGAAATGGGGCAGATGGGAATTGCCTTCAACGAGATGTCTTCGTGGCTCAAGGATGTCCTAGACCGTATCGCTGCGGACCGGGACAAGATGGCAATGATTATTGCCAGCATGGCGGATGGTGTTATTATGACCGACGACAGGGGGGACGTTATCCTGGCCAATCCGGCGGCGGAGAACCTTTTCATTTTCCGGGAAGAACAGGCCCGGGGTCGCCATTTTATCGAGGTGGTGCACGATTATGAGATAGACCGGTTGCTCAAGCAATGCCTGAGAACGGGTAAGGAGCAGTCGAGCCAGCTTGAATCTGGAGTTAGCAAGAGATTCTTGAGGATTGTTGCCATACCCCTGAAAATGGAAGGTCCGACCGGAGCGCTGGTGGTATTCCATGATTTCACCGAACTGAGGAGCCTGCAAACGATGCGGCGCGAACTGGTGGGCAACATCTCTCACGAGCTGCGCACCCCGCTGGCCAATATCAGGGCGGTTGTTGAAACGCTCAAAGACGGAGCCATCGATGACAAAGAGGTTACTCGTAATTTCCTGACCATTGTCAACAGTCAGGTAGAGAGGATGACCCAGATTCTGGTCGAGCTTGCCGAGCTATCGCGTATCGAGAGCGGGAGGGCCCAGCTTCGGCTGGAGGAGACGAATCTCAACCTCATTGTACGGCAGGTGGTCGGTGAGCTAAATCCCTTTGCTGAGGGGCAGAAGGTCACCGTTCGTATTGACGATACTCCGGAGTTGCCGATGGTGCGTGCCGACGGAGGACAGATACGCCAGGTGGTGACCAACCTGCTCCATAACGCCATCAAGTTCACTTCGGAGGGTGGCGGGGTGCTTATTTCGAACGCGGCCCGCAGTAAGTCGGTGGTGGTGAGCATCTCAGATACCGGTGCGGGCATATCGCCGGACGATGTACCCCACGTTTTCGAGCGTTTCTACAAGGTGGACAAGGCTCGCTCGGGTGGGGGAACCGGCATGGGCCTGGCCATTGCCAAGCATATTGTCAAGGCTCATGGTGGGTCCATATGGGTTGAAAGCGATGAGGGCAAGGGGTCTGTGTTTAGTTTTCGATTGCCCCTGGTGGCTGGTAAGAGCGGCAATACCGGTGACTCTGTTGGTAGTCATGAGGCGGAGCGAGGAGATATAGAATAAGAGGTTGGATAATTAAAGGTATAGCGCAGGGAAACTTTAGCCAGATATTCTTCAGGCTCTACGGGCCAGCCTGTTTCTGACGGCTTCCTTGAGGACGGTTATGTCAAAGGGTTTGGTAATACAGGATGCTCTGGTTGACTCGATGAACCGGCGGGTATCCGCACCAATTACATCTCCGGTTATGAAGATGATCCTTTTCTTGAGAGATGTTGCAATCTTGCCAAGCTCGCTGTATATCTCGATACTGCTCAGGCCGGGTAGCTTGATATCGCAGAGGATGAGGCTATATCTTTTTTTCTTGATCATCTCGAGAGCCTCTTTGCCGCTGGCCACTGTCTCAACATCGTAACCCTCTTTAGCGAGCAGGCCGCTGAGAGAGGTGAGGACCGCAGCTCATCCCACACCAGTGCCCGCGCGCTGATAGCCCGTGCTTAGCGCCGGGTAGTCCTCGGCGAGAGATCGTTCTGCCTCGTGGATGATGAAGACGATGACACGGTCCGGGTCGAAGTAGCCCTCACCTGCGTAAACCTGGCTTTCATCCAGTATGGCTAGATTACCGGAATATTCAGGTGATGGGACGTCGATGCCATTTTCCCCCAGAATTACCTTCAAACCTGCGGCATCGCCATCGGCGATGTAGATGCACTTGTGCCCGGTATCCAGCCCGCTCTTGATGAACGGTATTGCAACTGCCTCCCATTCTTTCAGGGAGTCGTATATGAAGCCGAAACGCTGGTGGATTTTTGTTTTCCATCTCAATGGCGGGTGGTGATTTTCGTTTTCTCGAATCACCCATGACCACCTTCTATGATTCCGTCATGCGGAATCGATTTAGCAAGCACCACCAATTTGAACAGAATTATGTACCCTATGATAATGAATGGCAGTAGGTGAATATGGCCATTAAATAACTATATTTGTGAATACTATTGACAAATAGTGTAAACTATGTTAGTATATGTTGTAAATAAGTTGGGTGAGTGAATTAATGGAGGAAAAATCGCCGGACAGGAGCGGAAGAGGGAATGTAAGAGCTAAATATACCATGGCGGTTATGGTAACACTTACCGGTGTCGAGGCGCACCGCATCAGGCGGTATGAGTGTGCCGGGATTATCTGCCCGGAGAGGACCGAATCTGGCCAGCGCCTCTTCTCAGATGAAGAGGTGGTGCTGATAAAGGAGGTTTTTCGCCTCAACAAGAAGGGGATAAATATCGAGGGGATAAAGGCGGTTATGGAGATTAAGAGGGGTAAAGAAATATGAGTAAATATGTTATAAGAGGGGGTGGTGAAAATGGCTGTAATGTAGCCTGGCGAACTGTTATACAGAGCTTGAACTCAATCTGTAACCTTAAATAATAAATGAAAGGAGGAATAGGATATGGTATTACAGAGATGGGACCCCGTAAGGGACTTGAGTCATATGGAGGATACCATTAACCGACTGTGGCGTGGCTTTGGTGGCGTACCGGCCTATAGCGAGGGGGGAGAAGACTGGAACATTCTTATCGATGTCCTGCAGAAGGCTGACGATCTGGTGGTAAAGGCATCCGTCCCCGGTGTTGAACCGGAAAAAATCGATGTGGCTGTGGAGGACAACATCCTGACCCTTAAGGCAGAGAGGAAGACGGAAGCCGAGGGCGATGATGTGAGTTATCTGATAAGAGAGAGGCCGTCGGGCTCGTTCTTCAGGGCGCTGCGGCTCCCGCAGACGGTGGACACCGATAAAATCGAGTCCGAGTACGAGAACGGTGTCCTGACCGTTAAAATGCCCAGGGCTGAGGAAAAGAAGAAGAAACAGATCCAGATCAAGGTAGGCGGCGGGAAAAAGGCCATCGAAGGCGAAACCAGGAAGTAACTGGTAAATCTGCCCTCTATCCACAGGCAAAGGCCTAGCTTTATGGCTAGGCCGTTTTGCTTTTATGGATATACGGGTTATTATTCTTGTCTTACTGTACCGGCTCATATCGAGTAGCCAACGGGGATAATTATTGACAAAAGGTTGGGCATAGATTATATATTGGG
>JAWOBD010000065.1:0-4278 GCA_046498175.1 Dehalococcoidales bacterium
ATGGCCATCGTCATGACGCCCAGTATCAATCCTATGGCGGTGAAGGGTATCAGGCATAAGCCAGTGTATGCTGCGGCGGCCACGACCTCCGTGAACCCGTCTTGGGCGTTGACTGCCGAATCGTTTATACTGTCTCCTATCAAGCTGTAGCTGAGGGACTCACCTATCCATAAGGCGAAGGTATACAGGTAGGGTGCTATGGCCACCAGGATTAATCCGAACACTAGCTTGTATGCCCGCTCCTTGTTTTCCGCCCGGCCTGCGGGCGAGCCCGCATAGGAAGTGTATTTCACGCCGAAATAAGTGACGTATAATATCAGGAAGGCTGCCGCCAGCCCCTGGACTCCTTTCCTCAAGTCTTTTAGGCCGGATAGTTCTTGGCTGTCGAAGTCCGGGTTCAAGTTGATGAGTTTTACGGTGGCGAACGCCAGCTTGATGGTGTTGGATATCTCCTCTATCAACCGGTTCCTCAAGCCGTCCACAATCCAGCCTACCGCGCCGGAGGTGGGCAGCTCGATTATTTTCGCGGCAGTGAATGTGGCTAACGCCAGTATCACCAGTAAAACCTTTGTTTCAGCCTTCATCCTTGTTTTTGTTTCCTCCCTTTATTTCTTTCCTTAAACCCCTTTATTATTATTTCTCGATGTGTTTCTTCACCTTCCCCGCAGCATTTTTTTTATTGTCTCCATGCGTTCCCGGATGTTCAGGGGCGTCCCATAATACATGTGTGAGAAGGCGAGTATGGCTGTGGCCAGTAAAACCAGTATTGCAGGCAACAGGCATATGGGGTTTGAGGTCACCGGCCTAGGGGGTTTCACCCGCACGCCGGGACAAAAATGCCTGGGAAGCGATTCATATGTCACAGCCCTACATCAAGGAACTCCTGGCTGAGCTGCCCAAACACATAGAGGGCCAACCCCAGATTGAAGAATACGAGGTAGTTGAATCTCTATAGACCGCCCTATCTCATCCCGCCAGCTTTTTGTACAGGGTTCTAGTTGAGGCGAGAATTGACACGCCGATAATCAGGGCAAAAACGGGCTTCTTGAGAACCGGTGTGATTTCAATCAGGTCCCAGGCACCGGACCATATCAGCACCAGGCCGAAAAAGACCAGCGCCGCATACAGTATCTTGTGGTGCAGTTTCAGGTTTTCCTGTATTCCGATTATCTCACTGGTGATTTTCCCGGTAAAACTCAGGCTTTCGAGCTGCCTGGCTACTTCGCCCCTGATATGGTGAGCATATTTCCCATCTATTCCTTCCTTCCCTACACCTTCGTTTTCCTGAACCCTATCCTTTTCCGGCTCTGCTGCCATATTTCCTCCTTCCGTCATAAACAGTGACTGAATTATTTGCCAACAGCACTGAAATGCTATTCCCAATACCGCTCAAACCGGTGTTACTGAATAAGTAAGAATCTGCTAATATTTGATAACAATCGACCGGGTTGAACAGGATATTAACCAATTAAAGGTAATCGAATACCTGATTTAGAGCTTTTATCCGAGGGCAGTCAGTGATCCCGGGGAATAAATCGTACCGGTCAATAAGAACAGCATTGATTCCCACCCGCCTGGCACCGACAATATCTCTTTCATACTGGTCGCCTATAAAGAGCACCTCCTTTGCATCCACGGCAGCTCGCTCAACCGCGGCCATAAATATCGGAGGCTCCGGCTTATCAGCCCCGGCATCTTTGGCGGTGACCACCACATCGAGGTAAGGTTCCATGCCAGCTCTACCAATATAGTGCGCAGATATTAGACCCAGAATTAACCCCCTCTGCTTGAGCTGCTCAACCACAGGAATAACATCGTCGTAGAGGACCCAGGATAAGGCTCTGATGCGCTTCCCGACTATCTCGGTAATGCCCAACATCTTCCTCCCTGACAGCTTAACCCCGACTTCATCCAGCAACACCTTCCACCAGCGAAGGAATGGTTCCTCCGGTGCTCCTTCACGCCAGCACGGGGGAGCACCTTCAGGTACCTGGTTATCAGCCCTGAGGACACCTACCAGTAGATTATCAAGAGGAAGCTCAAAACCCATCTCCCGTGCCGCGTTATGGATGTTCTCATCCCTGTCAGGTTCAGGGTGAGACAGGGTACCCACCCAGTCAAAAAACACTGCCTTTATCATCGTAACTCCTGCCTATTTGATACTTGAGCATAATAGTGCACAAGCAAAAACTGTCAATCCCGTGCGGTAACAAAAAATATTCCAAGCTCAGTATAAAACTGGTTCAATTCATAATCAACAGATGATCACAGAATCTTTCCCACAGTTGACGCACCAAAACGTATTGACATTCGACTCAACCGGGTGTATAAATCATTAACAAAATATGGGAGGTATACTTGATGGATATTACCATACCCTTTCTCGGAGCGGTTTCTGTATCCCAGTTCGTAATTGCCATTATTGCCATAGTATTTGGCATCATAATGTGCGTGGTACCCAGAATAGCTGCCTACCTCATCGGTGCATACCTCATTCTCTGGGGAGTACTATTCTTCGTACATTGCTGACCTCAGTGAAAAGGAGTAAATATAATCATAGGAAGTGTACCCCTAACGGCAAAGCCTTATCCTCCTGTGCTTGATAACGAATTGCTGCCCTAGGGTTAGCTGAGCTAGCGAGTTGACTGCTCCCTTTTTACATTAACGACAATCATGTAACACTAGCGCAAAATCTGCCTTCTTTGCAGATAATTAAGCGCTAGAGGTAATTTTGTTTTAGCGAAAAATGGGAGCTTCATTCAAGCTATTACGCCTGCCTGTTATAATTAACATACCCCTTTCCCCAGCATAGAGACATTTGTATTTGGGTGCCCCGCTATATTATGCTTTTCTACAGAATCAGTGTTAAGGGAATAATGAAATTCAGAACAGTACTAATATGCGTTGCCTGTATCGCATTAATACCTCTGTTAGCATGCTCTCCACAATTAGAGAAAGCTACCATTACGGTCACTTGTGACGATCTTGCTCAGAAGCAAGACATTGTTGCAGCTGCCAAAAACTCGTTTTCTGTGGGTAAATCGTTTACAGTAGCCTTATGCTCAGGATCACCGACGGGATTTCAGTGGCAAGAATCCGCGTCAATAAATGACGGAGCTGTGGTGCAACAGACTGCTCATAAGCCCGGCACGGGACAGGATGTCTGGACTTTCAAGACACTTAGTACCGGTAATACCATGCTTCAATGGAGCACAACCGACGACAGCGTTGAGCAACGGACATTCCGCATAGCCATCGCTGTTGAATAGCCTTGCATATACTGCCCCTATAGGTCTTATCAAACCGGACATTCCCTGGAATAGTCATCGATAATAGCCAAAGCACGAAATCGCCTGCCTGTGATTATGCTGTCGGTCACGAAGTCCATGGACTACCTTTCGTTTGTCCGCTTGGGCGATGGGATAATTACCCTTAAACCAGCGGCCCCTTCCCTTTTCCGTTTCCTCCGCAGTGCCAGGCATTCTTCACGACATATCCTCTCTGTGCTTTTATGGTTTATCACCAGACCTTCCCTTTCAAGCAAGATGTGCAGCCGGGGACTACCAAACCGTTTCCGCTGCTCCGCCATCTCCCGAAGGCGTTTTCGTAAGATGTCATCATTACCAAGCTTCGGCCGGTAACGGAATACTGAAGACGAGATATTAACCAGCTCACAGGCCCGTCTTTCGCTCAGCCCAAGGCTCCCCCTGATATGAGAGACCGCTAAACGCTTAGCCCTGGGCTTCAGAAGTTTTTTGAGAGTAATTTCCTTGAGCGCCCGAATATCGAGCGCCTGGTCGGCCGCAATCTGCTTTAAGCGCCGGTTTTCGTCTTCCAAAGATTTCAACCGTTTCAATTCGCTGACGGTGAGCCCGGCATATTTTGCCTTCCAGTTGTAGTAGGTGGCATCGCTCATTTCGTACTTGCGGCAGAGATCTACCACCCGGGCACCTGCTTCACCTTCACGAAGCACGGCGATGATCTGTTCCTCGGTGTACTTCTTGGCTTTCATGAGTCCTCCTGGTTTCTTTATTATACCGGAAGACTCTAATTCATGGTGTAGCTGTTTTCGGAGGTAAGATCACTGATACTATCTCAAATAAGGTGATTGTAAAAGCCCTGCCTTAATAGCATATATACCTAACTCTAGACGGCTGTGTATTTGTAATTTACGCATAATATTAACGATGTGCACCTTTACAGTATTTTCAGATATATAGAGACTATGACCAATTCCTTTATTAGTAATCTCCTTTGCCAATAATACAAGAACTGCTC
>JAWOBD010000087.1:0-4776 GCA_046498175.1 Dehalococcoidales bacterium
CTGGAAATGATAAGGAACACAAGATACAGCGCCATACTCTGCGATATCAAGCTTCCGGAGATAAGCGGTAAAGATATATACGAAAAGGTGGGTAATATAGCTCCCTCCCTGAAGAAGAGGGTGATATTCATCACCGGGGACGTAATCGGAGCCGATACGGCAGGTTTCTTAAAGAAGACAAAAGCTCCCTATTTAAACAAGCCTGTTGATATTGTCGGGCTTGAAAAGAAAATTAAAGGCATTATCAGTGGTTGATTAACTTCGCTACCCCGGGAGTTTATCGAGGCGAATATCATATATGCTGGCTGTTGCTATGTACAAATCCATATTGACTGTTATCCGGTAGGATAGGAAAAGTGCAGTACTATAACTTTAAAAAAGGAAGTTTTTAAGAATTATTAGGAGATAACACGGAAAGGTTATCATGGTTATCGCTCGTTATAGATAATCAGTGATTTTGACACATGATAGTATATGTGAGATTATAGTAAGTGCTCCAAGTGATCGAGCTTGTGGCAGTTCTTCGGAGAAGGCGCAACTGAGTACCGCGAGGTAAACGGAGGTAACAGATCCGGGGGTTGTCTGGAAAAGCGAAAGTCACTTGGGGCTTTTTTGTGCCTTTTTATCGCCGCAGGTCAGTCTGAAATCCTTCTCAGCTCGACGATACCTACAAAGGGGAGATTGCGGTATTCTTCCTGGTAGTCCAGTCCGTAACCTACTATGAATTCATCCGGTATCTCGAAACCGACGTAGTCCAGAGCGATGTCGGCGATACGCCGGGCCCGCCTGTTGAACAGGGTGCAGACCTTTATACCGGCCGGTCCTTTGGCTTGAAGGTGACCGAGCAGATAGCTCAGAGTCATACCGGTATCGATAATATCTTCTACAATCAGGACTTGCCTGCCACCGATATTGAGGTCAAGGTCCCGGGTAATCTTCAGGATGTGCCGGTCTCCCCCATAATCGGAGATGGCCATGAAATCGATATCGAGGGGAACGGTTATTTGTCGCATCAAATCGGCCATAAAGCATAAAAAGCCGCGCTGGATTCCCACCATAACTGGCCTATTTCCGTTGTAGTCAGCCGATATCTGCCTGGCCAGGGATTTTACCCTTTCTTCTATTTCTTCTGACGAGTAAAGTATCCTGCGGATACCGTGGGCCCTGCTTTGTGCCAGCGGCCCGTGTCCGTACTTGGCCAGCAGGCGGTCGAAATCCTTCTTGTAAAGGAGGGTGATGTTTATATCGGGATAGAGATGCTTAAGCCGTCTCAGCTTGCGGTTCTTTTCTGTCACCAGTCTTTGCTTCATTGTGGTCAGCTCGACATAAAGGTCTAGCCGTGGCAGGTAGAAGTCGGGTGTGAACATCCTGGTTACCCTGTCTGACTCCCACTTTATGGCGAAGGAGCGGGGTTCGTATACCCAGTCAATCTGGTAGAAGTCAAGGATATCGGCGAACTCCCTTTCACTGGAGTGGGCGAAGTTGACCGTATGGCTTTTCTGCAATCTGGTTATGATTTCATCCATTTTACCCTGTCCTGCCCGGGTTCCATCGATCTGGCTCGGAGTCTTCGTGCAAAGGGCCATTCCGCTTAGAACGGCCATCGTCTTGAGAAACTGGATGTCCTGATTGCTGAAATCATAGCGTTCTCTGGTGTAGATACGCAGGCTGCCCAGGATTACTTTTTCCCTTTTTATCGGTATCCCTGCCAGAGAGACGATACCGGCTTCACTGGCCTGAGAGGGGTACTGAATGCGTTCATCATTCGTGACGTCGGCGATGATTACGGGCTCTCCGCTGTGGACTTCGCCCAGGCTTGTTCCGGCATCGAGAAGTCCCTTGTGCAGGAAGGAATGGGGCAGCCCCCATGTAGACCGGTGAGACAGGCGGTTGTGCTTCGGGTCTAATATGAGTATGGAGACACGTGCCTTCATGGCGGCAGCAGTACTCCTTACCAGAATTTTGAGGATGTCTTTCTGCGGTGAAACGGAATTTACTGCCGCAATTCCCCGGGCCAGTGCTTTATAATTGGCCTTTTCCTTGCTTACTGCCATTTCAACTATCTTCTCATATCAATGCGGATTTTTCTATAACAAAATGGTGTAGCCGGCGCATACTAAACAAATATCCAGGGTTGTTTCTCTGGGAAATTACCCTGTAGAATATTCAGGGCGAAGCAATTTGCCGCTAGCCAGAAATCCAGCTTGAAAATCTTTTTTGGGGGAGCTTGGTTTGAAGATCGCAAATACAGTGCTAAAACCTATGCCTGATGCCAGCTACAGATTGATGGCGATGGCATACAAAATATCTGCTCCTTTCTGCAGCGTACGGCGGCAGATCGAGTTGCTCGATTTGCGAGAGGGAATGGCGGTGGTTGATTATGGCTGCGGGCCGGGCTGCCATACAATACGGTGGCCAGGGCCGTGACCGAGTCGGGGAAGGTCTTTGCCGTCGATATACACCACCTGGCTATAAATGCCATCAGAAAAAAGGTAGACAAAATGGGCCTCAAAAATATCATTCCTATTCTGATTGACTCGTACTGGACCGGCATCGCAGATGCAAGTATAGACCTGGTCCTGCTGATCGATATCATACCGGTTGTCCGGGACCACCAGTCCTTATTTCTGGAAGTATTCCGGGTGATGAAGGGGAAAGGGCGTGCCTATATCTCCCACAGCCATCTGTCGATGGCGAAAACCCGGAAGCTGGTTGAGGGGAACGGCCTTTTCAAGATATCTAAATGCTGGAGCCATGATATGATAATTGAGCCTTTATCTGGCAAACCGAGGGTTTCCCATTCCCTGTAAGTGTTTGCGCATGTACTGGCGTTATGGTGTTTCCATAAAAATATGGTATGAAACGGTTCTAATCGGTCGGCAGTTTGAGGTTCTCTGCCGCTCCTTACATTCGGGCCCACACCTGGTGAGGAATCCATATATTGTACTTAGGGACAACTAACCTGATGTCTGTAGTTGCGTTATTAAAAGTGAGGCATGATGATAAAGGAGGTGTAATATTTTGGTTAAGAAGAGAATATCTATTGGCACGTTGTCTCTGCTTGCTGTTAGCGCTTTGATCACGCTGTTTACCGGCTGCGGTTCACGGGCACCCGGGGATGTGGAAACAGCTCCGGACCCGTTTACCGTGGTGTGGGGACCGGAAAGAGAGCAGGTGGTGACATTCAGCGGGGACAGTGCCGGACACGTTGCCGGGGAGGTTTCTGAGTTCATGCTGGAGATTGGCAACAGCTCTGAAGAGCCCTGGCAGGGCGAATACCTCGTCCAGCTTCTCGACACTGAAAATATAGTATTGGAGATTGACCACGGTACCTTCGGTGTGGCACCCGGAGCGGATTCAGAGATAGATATTGAGGCGGATTTTGGTTCCGGGCTCGATGGACCATATGGTCTCTCGCTGTATATACCGGGCCGCGAAGCCCAGAGCATACAGACCATATGGATTGGTGAAAAGAGCACGATCAGTCCTGGCCCCTGGCCCTCAATAGCGAGTCACCCGCAGCTCTGGCCGAAAAAAGAGGCTTTTACCGAGGAAAAGGCCAGGCAGCTGGCTGAGGAATTCGTGAGAAAAAGTCCTACTTTTACCTTCGACGGTATGGAAGGTAGCCTGGAGCTTGTCGAAACACTCTATCCCGATATTGAAAACGCCTGGCAGTTCATTTATAGCTTCGACAGCCGCCACGCCGGTTATGGAGACAGAACCGGGCAGGGACTTGCTCAGGTAATTACCAGCCACGAGGCTTCGGTGGTAGCTGAAAATGGGCAGATAAAGACTGCTATCCTGGATAACAAATGGGATATGCTCGACCAAACGGAGATAGACTGACCCTCCGTTAATGACCGGATAGCCGCGGCTATCCGGTCATTACTTTTATGTACTAGCTGGTATTGTCTTGGATATGGTGGTGCTTTTGCTTTATAATCAGGTGTGATTTCGAACGTGAGATCAGATACAGGTTCTGGTGTGGGTGTGGTTATCGCTGCGGCAGGCCGGAGCCAGCGCATGGGATCAACGGACAAGTTGAAGTTGCCTCTGGGTAAGGGAACTGTTCTTGGCCGGGTAGTCGATACCTTCCAGAACTCGGAAGTGGTTGATTGTATCGTTATTGTCCTGGCTGAATACAACCTGGAGTGGGGACGCGCTCTTGTCCTGGAGCGGAATTGCTCCAAGGTCATTGATGTTTGTGCTGGAGGTAAACGGCGCCAGGACTCGGTGGCCGCGGGGCTTGCCAGGCTCGAGGGGTGCTCCTGGGTTATAGTCCATGACGGGGCCAGGCCTCTTGTCAGTGAAGACCTGATATTACGCGGCATTGAGGCAGCGATGGAAACCGGCGCTGCGGTCGCCGCTATAGCTGCCGTAGATACTATCAAGCTTGCTGAAAACGGGTATGTGTATCAGAGTCTTCCCAGGGAGAAGCTATGGGTGGTTCAGACTCCTCAGATATTCCGCTTTGACTTGCTTAGCCGGGCCTACCGGGAGGCATATGATGACGAGGTTACCGATGACGCGTCGCTGGTGGAGAGACTGGGTTATCCGGTTAAGCTCTATGAAGGCTCGCATGATAACATAAAGATAACTACTCCTGATGACCTGGCTATTGCCGGGGTTCTGGTAAAAAATTATGATGGGTAGTATCCGTGTTGGTATCGGTTATGATGCTCATCCCCTTGCCGGGGGACGGAAGCTGGTACTGGGGGGTGTGCTCATACCCTTCGATATGGGGCTTGAGGGATGGAGCGATGCCGACGTGCTCAC
>JAWOBD010000029.1:0-4777 GCA_046498175.1 Dehalococcoidales bacterium
GCCAATAAAGTAGTAAACATACTCCGCTGGCTGAATCAGGAAATGGACAAACGTTATCAGAAACTCGCCACTGTCAGCGCCCGCAATATAGAAAGCTATAACAAGAAGAAAGAGGGGGAAGATAAATTACCCTATATCGTCCTGGTAATCGACGAGCTGGCCGACCTTATGATGGCTGGCTTTGACGAGGTTGAGCATATTCTCTGCCGCCTAGCGCAGCTCGCTCGCGCTACCGGAATTCACCTGGTTGTAGCCACACAGCGTCCATCGGTAGACGTCGTTACCGGTCTGATAAAGGCGAACTTCCCCACTCGTATCAGTTTTGCCGTTACCTCACAGGTGGACTCACGGACCATCCTCGATATTACAGGTGCCGAAAAGCTACTTGGAAGAGGCGATATGCTCTATATGCCCACTGAGGCAGCCAAGCCAAAGCGCCTTCAGGGCTGCTATGTCTCCGATGCTGAGACGGAAAGACTGGTTTACTTCTGGGGCAGCCAGCAGAAAGAAGAACCCCCTTCACTGCAAATCACAGAGCTTTCCTCTCCAGCGAGTTCAACACGTAAAGGTGACCGAACACAGGATACACTGCTGGAATCGGCAAGAGAACTGGCCAGGGAACATAAAAATATTTCCACGTCTTTTCTGCAGCGCAAGTTGCGTATAGGTTACCCGAGAGCAGCCCGTATCATGGAGCAACTAGAAGAGGAGGATTCCGATACAGATGCATAACCGCTCAGAAGAAGAGCTATTCTCTCTTCAGCTCCATAATACGGTCACGCAGAAGTGCCGCCTTTTCGAACTCCAGGTTCCTGGCCGCCGTTTTCATCTTTGACTCCAGTTCTTTAACCAGGCGGGCGATATCCTTTTTGGAAACCGGAGAAGCGTCGTAGGTGGGTCTTGCCTCGGCTACAACTCGAACTCTCTCCGTAATATCCCGGATTGCTTTTCTTATACCCTGAGGTGTAATTTGATGCTCCTCATTATATCTTTCCTGAATAAGACGCCGGCGCCGCGTTTCTTCTATGGCCCTATTCATAGAACCCGTTATAACATCGGCATACATTATGACGTGACCATCTATATGCCTTGAGGAACGCCCCATTGTCTGTATCAACGCTCCTTCCGAGCGTAAATACCCTTCCTTGTCCGCATCCAATATCGCTACCAAGCTTACTTCCGGCAGGTCAAGCCCCTCACGGAGCAGGTTGATTCCAACCACCACATCATATACCCCCAGTCGGAGGGACCGCAGTATATCGACCCTCTCCAGTGTTTCTATCTCGGAATGCAGATAGTGAGTCTTGACTCCCATTTCGGCTATATATTCCGCCAGCTCTTCCGCCATTCGCTTGGTCAGGGTTGTTACCAGACACCGCTCGCCTCTATCCACACGCCGCTTTATTTGTTCGAGAAGATCGTCAACCTGCCCCTTAGTGGGTTTGACTTCCATCGTTGGCTCCAGCAAGCCCGTCGGCCTAATTATCTGTTCGACTACCTGCTCACTATGGTCATATTCATAATCGGCAGGCGTCGCCGAAGTATAGATAACCTGGTTAATATGCTGCCTGAACTCGTTAAAATCAAGTGGTCGATTATCCAGTGCAGAAGGCAGGCGAAAGCCATACTCGACAAGAGTCTTCTTGCGGGATAAATCGCCACGATACATGCCTCTGACTTGAGGCAGTGTCATATGTGATTCGTCAACGAAAACCAGGAAATCACGGGGAAAATAGTCCAGCAGCGTCCAGGGAGAGCTACCCGGTTCCCTACCGGACAGGTGGCGGGAATAATTTTCCACGCCGGTGCAGTAACCGACTTCTCGTAACATTTCCAGATCGTAGCTGGTCCTCGCCTTTAGACGGGCAGCCTCCAGATCTTTTCCCTGGGCAGAGAGCTCTGCGAGCCTTTCCATTAGCTCCTGCTGTATACCATCGATAGCATGGTCCATCTTCTCCCTCGAGGTGACGAAATGCTTGGCAGGATAAATATTTACCGAGTCCAGTTCCGCCAGCACCTCTCCGGTCAAAGGGTCGATCTCAACGATGCGTTCCACTTCGTCGCCAAAGAATTCAACCCTCAGAGCCATTTCTTCGTAAGAAGGCTGTATTTCCAGAGTATCACCCCTTATACGAAACCTCCCCCTAGTAAAATCAATATCATTACGTTCATATTGCATTCCTACCAAGTGCTTTAGCAAATCCCGCCGGGGATAGTTGTTACCGCGCTTTATACTGCAGACAAAACTGCGGTATTCTTCTGGCTCGCCCAGACCGTAGATACAGGATACCGAAGCCACAATTATCACATCACGCCGTTCAAATAGAGACTTTGTCGCCGCATGGCGCAGCTTATCGACCTCTTCATTGATATCGGCATCCTTTTCGATATAGGTATCGGTACGCGGGATATAGGCCTCCGGCTGGTAATAATCATAGTAACTGACGAAATATTCCACGGCATTCTCAGGGAAAAAAACCTTAAGCTCAGCATATAGCTGGGCCGCCAGTGTCTTGTTATGGCTTATAACCAGTGTCGGCCGGTTGACACGCTTGATAACGTTAGCCATGGTAAATGTCTTGCCACTGCCCGTAACACCCAGTAATGTCTGTTGCTCAAACCCCCGATTCAAGCCATCAACCAGCCTGTCGATAGCTTCAGGCTGGTCACCCATGGGCCCAAAATCGGAAACTATTTTAAAATCACTCATAGCAGTACTTGTCCAGAAACCTATACCACCCAGTATATATTTTCTACATTACCCCTTCAATTCATTCACGGAAGCGACATGCCTGTATTTGTTTTTAGCGCTGCATCGGGTTATAATTTTATAGCAATAGTAAAGTCTTTTACCGAGGAAAATATTGCGTCAAGACGTTAACCACCGTATCGCACGTATTGTGTCATTCGTATTCTTCAATCTGGTTTTCTTTCTTTTTACCCGCCCACATATAGAGGGCAAGGAAAATATACCAGCTAAGGGGCCGCTGATAGTCGTATCCAATCACCTCAGCTATGCCGACCAGTACCTGTTAACCATCGCTGTAGATAGGGAGATGATATTTCTGGCCAAGGAAGAGCTTTTTCGCAACCGGGTAATTAGATTTCTCATCGAGACCTTCGGTGCCATCCCGGTCAGACGTGGCTCGACAAACCATAGCGCTCTGAAACAGGTTCACCAAGTACTTGATAGCAGCCGGGCGATTTTCATGTTCCCGGAAGGAAGCCGTAGCAAAAATGCACAGCTTCAGCCCGCGTATCCAGGTTCAGTACTTATTGCCGTACATAATAACGCACCCGTACTCCCCATCGGCATTACAGGCATGGAGGTAGCCGAGAAAGGATTTCGCTGGGTTATGCTGCACAGGCCCAGGGTATCCGTGCACATCGGAAAGCCATTTCATATCGCCCTACCAGATGGTAAACTGGATAGGAATAATCTCAGAGAGCTTGCAGACGATATCATGGAACATGTCGCCGAACTGCTACCAAACGCATACCGGGGATATTATGCAAACGGGGAAAAATCTTACGTTAACGGCAGAGGCAATTAATACTAGCCACGCCATTCACCAACGCCGTCCCAGATTATATCCAGGTCTCTACTGGCAGGTCCTGGACTAAGGTCAAACCTGACTCTCCACCACGCTACCTTCATTAACCTCAATCCGCCTATCTCATCCAGCCGTTTCCCTATATTCCTAGCCCTGATGTTACGGCCTTCCTCATCATAATGCTGCCCGTAGCCAGGCTCAACAAAACCCTCTTCCCAACCAATTCTAACCAGTTCTTGTATCAGGCTATCCACTTTGTTGCCCAGGCTCAATCCTATCTCCGCTTCCTTTTCAACATCAATACCATCATCTTCATCCGGAAGATACGTGGAGGTGTTTTTCCCATCCGGGAAAACCGGAGTACACATTTTATCAAACAACTCACGTAGAGAAATCATCTTCAGACCCTGTCCCCCCACTCATAATCACCTATGCCAGTATAAGCCGGCATTAAAAAAATATCTATTTAGCGAACACACCGCATCATTCAGTCTATTACTCTTTCGGGGGGCTAGCAATCACACATTGGTATCAATTTAAGTACGCTTCAATACCGCGATATTAACGTACTTTAGTATTATCAGATACCGAGGCATGATACTTTAGATGGGTATATAAAAGAAATGCCGCCTATTTCAGCACATTACTGATTTTGCACCGAGAATCAACCGCAATTACGCTGGGACGTTTTACATACCGGTAAAATATCCCAGCGCTTCTTTTACCCTTTCCTCAAGGCTCTTATCGCGTGATGACTGAATGCTGGCCACGGCACGGCTCGCTTCAGAACTAGAATATCCCAGCGATATCAAGGCATCCAGTACGTCACTGTTTCCCTCAACCAATTGAACCGCTTTTCCGGTAACCCATTGAGCAGCCACCTTATCCTTAAGCTCCAGAATAATACGTTCCGCCACCTTCTTGCCAACCCCTGGTATCGAAGTAAGGAGACCGGTATTACCGGTGGAAATCGCCGTGGTCAATTGCTCCAGGTCCATCGCCGAAAGCATCGCCAGCGCCAGCCGTGGACCCAAACCGGATACGCCCAGCAGAGTCTGAAACAGCCTCAACTCATCGGCAGAAGCAAAACCGTACAGCGACACACTATCTTCTCTAAGATATAGACGTGTGTGAAGGGTCACTTCACTGCCGATACCGCCCAAAGAACTCAGTGTTGACGTGGGCGTATATACCTGAAAACCTACCCCTCCGGTAACCAAGAC
>JAWOBD010000055.1:0-4951 GCA_046498175.1 Dehalococcoidales bacterium
CTTCCACAGTTGCTGTTCTTAGGAAATACCAAGCCAAACAAAAAGAGCAAAGGCAAGCTCTAGGCATACCGCCGCTACAAGAAGATGATTTGGTTTTTTCTCACCCAGACGGCAAGGCATTATTACCCGATAGCATCACCCAGGCTTGGCGTCGCCTCGCTCACCAAGCTGGACTTAGCGGAATAAGACTACACGACGCGCGGCATACGCATGCCAGCTTTATGCTGAAAGCTGGTACACATCCTAAGATAGTGCAGGAGCGTTTGGGGCATGCTAGTATACAAGTGACACTCGATACCTATTCTCATGTAGCGCCGGGGCTTCAGCAGTCGGCAGCTAAACGCTTCGATGAGATCGTTTTACCAGTACAAGGAAGGAGCGAAAATTAAACCCGATTAGTAGCAAATTAGTAGCAAAATAAATAAGTCCCCCAAAAATGGGGGCTTATTTTGAGTATTTTAGCTTTATTTTTTGGTGGAGCTGGGGGGATTCGAACCCCCTACCTTTTGACTGCCAGTCAAACGCTCTCCCAATTGAGCTACAGCCCCACAAAGATTGATACCATAATTTATCATAACGCAGTCTATCTGGCAAATTACCGTAAACCGGCCGCCCGGAACAGTGACACCATTAATTTACCCCGGTATATAAACGGCATATAAGGTGCAATTGCGTCCGGGCCCGTGATAGGTTACAATACTTTTCAAAGAATTGACCTGGAGATATAACAATGACGAAAAAGAGAATCTACCAAACCACAATCGCCATTTTGGCTGCCGGTACACTTTTGCTTGCATCCTGTACCGCTGAAGAGCCTGAACCGGAATCGCCGGGCGAACCCAAGACCTACCCGGAGCCACCGGAAATGATAATCGATACCAGCAAGGACTACACCGCCACAATTGAGACCGAGCACGGAGACATGGTACTGGAACTATTCGCCAGCGACGTTCCCAACACGGTGAACAACTTTGTCTTCCTCTCCAACGAAGGTTTCTATGACGGTACCACCTTCCACCGGGTAGTGCCCGGATTCGTTGCCCAGGGTGGAGACCCCACCGGTACCGGGCGCGGCGGTCCCGGCTACCAGTTTGCCGACGAGTTCAGCGACCATACCCACACCGCCGGCGCCCTGTCGATGGCCAACGCCGGGCCCGATACCAACGGCTCCCAGTTCTTCATTACCTTCACCCCGCAGCACGGCCTGGACGGTAAACACTCGGTATTCGGCCAGCTAATCGAGGGTGAGGATGTGCTGGAGCAAATCAAGCAGGGCGATCTCATAATCAAGATAACCATCGACGAAAGCTAGAGCTGCGGTAGCTACAGAATACCAGGCTCAGCTGTCCTTCTTCAGCACCGTCATATACTGAACGCCCATTGCGAAGACAAGCCTGCTCTCGCGGTGAACAAGCCCGCTACCAGCGACAATAGCCCTTATTTTCCCCGGTGTCAGGCGGTGCAGGTGTATACTCCTTGCCCGCACCGGGTTGTGGTACTGTCTCATGGCGGCAACGATAGCCTGCATACCACGGAATGGCTCCCACGGGTAAACGACCACGGCGGTCCCGCCCGGTTTGAGCACCCGGGCAACCTCGGCAAAGAAAGCCTCCAGGTCCGGCAGGTGCTCGATGGTATGCAGTGAATAGGCCTTGTCAAAGCTGCTGTCTGGAAAATCCAGGCGTGTGATATCCCCGTATTTTACGCATGATGTAACGGCGTTCTGCAGCGAGTCATCGCTGATGTCCACACCGACTACGCCGGTGGTATAGCCTTCCATCGCCCGGACGTAGTAACCGCGGCTACAGCCCAGGTCCAGAACCCTCTCTCCCTCGCCGGGCCTCAGCGTATCCACCAGGACCCGGAAGAGCGCCGAGTTGAAATTGAAGGCCATCCGGTAGCCCTTCTCCAGCTGACCGGGTACAGGTGAGCCTTTACTATTCTCACTTCCCGATACAACTCTGTCTCGCGCTTTACGTCCCGGCACTGATCCCTCCCGGATTGGGTGCAAATTCCTTTTCAGTCTTTATCCGCCTTTTTCCGGCAGACGGCCCCAACCTCTATCATATGACACCCCTGTATCTTCAGGATTTCCAGGCCGCAGGCCTCAAGTTGCCGGACAAACTGCTCCCTGGGTAAGGCAATCTCGTCGGTATATATCCACTGGTTCAGCTTCTCCAGAAGCCCTCTCCAGAAGCGGTAGGTGATACTCGGCGTGGGTACCAGTATAACGGCAATCCCACCGCCCGGTGCAAGCAGGTCGCGGTGCAACCGGATCAACTGCCGCTGCTGTTCCGGCGTGTAGTGCTCGAGAAGCCCCTGGGAGTGAACGATATCGTACCTGTCCTCAAGTTCTAGTTTGAAGAGGTCCGCGAGCAGAAACTCCTTCTCACAGCTCAGGGAAGACATCCTTCTTTCCGTATCACGTATCACGCTTTCATTGCCATCTACCAGGGTTACCTTCGATACCGGGTACTTCCTGGTCATCTGAAATGTGTGGTAACCGGTACCGCAGCCCAGCTCGATTATCTTGATGGGCCTGGTAAAATCGAAGCCCCGTAGCAGGCTGGCATACGCACGCCACACCATCCAGAGAAATCTCTGGCTGATACGCACGCGCCGGTGATACTGGTCCCAGTCAGTAGCAACTCTCTTCATAGATATCCCCCTGTGCTCTCTTTTCAAGGCATCCCGCCGATATTGGGCATATTAAATACGCCCATCCAGCGCAAAAAGGTACCCAGGCCGAAATATCCGGCATAGGCGATTCCGATAGACTTGGCCGTCTGTCCCGCCCAGCAGGCAAAGAAGAATTTTACCAGGCGGAAGCGCATCGTTCCCATGCTTATTGCCATCGGGGTGAAAAAGGGATTCGGTAAAACCGACAGCACAAACACGGCCAGACCACCCCTCTTGTGGGCAAAGTGCATAATCCGGTGCAGCTTAATACGGCGTAGAAACCTGGCCCAGCGGGACGAGTAGGCCTCATCGGCCGGGTCGGTAACGTTGAACTGGGGGAAAAACCGCCGGCCCCCGCGCCCCGTCAGGTAAAGAAGGGTTCCCCCAGCCCCCAATCCAGTACCGGTAGCCAGACCCACCAGCATCGGCTCCAGCACACCGCCCAGTGTAAAGGTGAATACCATATAGGGAACCGGCAACGGAATGCTGAAACCGCTGGCCATAGCCATCAGGAAAAGACCCAGGTATCCGTAAGCCTGAAAGCGCAGCACGTATTCCCAGTGATAGACCAGAAGAATACAGGCAACGACAATCCCCGCGACAAAGCAGATACCGGCGACATACTTTTTCCGGTTCGAGCCTTTCCTCACACCTGCACCGGTTACTGCCATCATCAGGCGCTTCCTGCTCGCTTGCCCGACCTGGTTGACTTTCTGGTTGAGAAAGTCAACTCGTCACCGCTCAAGCCCACGCTAACACTATCACCCTCCTTATATTCACCCTTCAGTAGCCGGCTGGAGAGCGGATTCTCCACATACCGCTCAATCGCCCGTTTGAGCGGCCTGGCCCCATAGGTCGGGTCATAGCCCTTCTTGACCAGCCATAATTTGGCCTCTTCCGTCAGCTTTATCTTCAATCCGCAATCTTCGAGCCTCTTTTGCAGGTCCTGGACAAGCAGTTCGATGATTCTCTCAAGCTGCTCCTCGGTCAGTTCGTGGAAAACGATTATCTCATCCACGCGGTTGATAAACTCGGGACGGAAGGTCTTCTTGACCTCCTCCATTACCCGTTTCTTCATATGCTGGTATTCCTGTTCCGTTGCATCATGGGTACCGAAGCCGATATCCATACCATGCCTGATGTATTCAACGCCGGTGTTACTGGTCATAATAATGACACAGTTCTTGAAATCCACCGTCCGCCCGTGTCCATCGGTCAGCCTGCCGTCATCGAGAACCTGCAGGAGGGTATTGAACACCTCGGGGTGGGCCTTTTCGATTTCATCAAGCAGCACCACCCGGTAGGGGCGCCGCCGCACCAGTTCCGTAAGCTGACCACCCTCCTCATATCCAACATAGCCGGGTGGCGCACCGACGAGCCGCGAGACAGTATGCTTTTCCTGGTACTCCGACATATCCAGGCGCACCATGGCGCTCTCGTCATCAAACAGGAACCAGGCCAGCGTACGCGCCAGCTCGGTCTTGCCGACCCCGGTGGGACCCAGGAACATGAAACTCCCGATAGGTCGTCTGGGATCCTTCAGCCCGGCACGGCTCCTGCGGATGGCCTCGGAAACGGCGTTTACCGCTTCATCCTGGTTGACCATACGGTCATGAATGCGCTCCTCCATATGGACCAGCTTATCGGCCTCTCCCTCCAGCATTCTGGAGACCGGTATTCCAGTCCACTTGGAGATGAGCTGGGCGATGTTCTCCTCATCAACCACCTCGTCTATCTTCTCTTTCTGCATCCATTCGTTCTTGGCCCGGCTGTATTCCTCTTCCTTGCGTATTCTCTCTGACTTGAGTTGAGCAGCCTGCTCGTAGTCCTGACGCTGGGAAGCCGCCTCTTCCTCATTGCGGAGCTGTATCAACTCCTGCTCCATAGACTTGAGTTCGGGCGAAGCGCTCTCGGTATCGATACGCATCTTGCTGGCGGCTTCATCGATAAGGTCGATCGCCTTGTCTGGCAAAAACCGGTCGGAGATATAGCGCTGTCCCATCCTGGCAGCCGCCTCCAGAGCACCGTCGGTTATCTTTATCTTGTGGTGTGACTCGTAGCGAGGTCGGAGACCATGCAGCATCTCCACGGTGGCCTCGATGCTCGGTTCACCGACGTACACTGGCTGCAACCTCCGCTCCAGTGCCTTGTCCTTCTCGATAAAAAATAAAAGAAAAATGATAGTTAGAGATAATTCCAATACACCGGATACGCTATTAAAGGAAGTAAAAGAGAACGAGATACTTATTGTTAGGTCAGCAACAAAAGTAAC